>JAFVEP010000068.1 GCA_017475935.1 Alphaproteobacteria bacterium | reverse complement strand
TCGAAAAATTTTTGCTTAAATTTCAGATTGTAGCGCACAATCGCTATTTTGAATATCAAAGCGAACCGTTTTTCTGTTATTATCATATCGTAAGGATGAATAAATCTGACGTTTTTGTTTCGCCTGATGATATTACCATTATGGTAACCTATGATTGGCATCCGGATTAAGCTCAAAAACACTGCATTTCACAAGATTTGCGGTGTTTTTTTGGGTACTCCAAAAATTTGTGAAAAATAAAAAACTCCGATAATGTTTGAAAAAGTGCTATTTTCGGGAAAGAAACAATCGGGCTTTGTGAGTAGCAGTAATCGCAACAAAAAAGGCACCTCGAAAGGTGCCTTTCTTAAAATGGTGCCGCTGGAATCGCTTTTGGCGAAAGAAGAGCGTAGCGAAATTGTAGCCAAGTAAAGATGAAAGGGACCCACTTTAGTGGAAATTTACAAAAGAAAGTCCCTCGCTAACGCTCACGACATCTCCACCGCCTCGCAAAATTCGCTCAGCGATGTCGATTCCGCACTTTCGGATTGCTCCGCAATCTTGTCGAAAGTTCGCTTCTACTACCGATATCAATGCAAAAACCCGCCACAAAGGGCGGGTATTTTGCATTGGTGCCGCTGAAAAGAATCGGACTTTCGACCCCGTCATTACCAATGACGTGCTCTACCACTGAGCTACAACGGCAAATCAATATCACTTCCTCCAACATACAGTGAACTTTTTAAAAATCAACATATTTTTCGCTAAAATGTAAAATTTATGCAAAATTTTTACTATTTATACACTAGATTAGCGTTAAAACAGACTATTAACAGTTTGAAGGAACACGCGATGAGTAAGGCAGAAAAAACATCCAAAAAAATAAATACCGATTTTTCTTTTTACGGAAATGAGGATAAAGAACCGTCTAAATGGATAACCGGTGGCTTGCAGAAGTTTATCATTGTTTTCAGTGTGGCATGGTTTGCCATTGTTGCCGTTTATATTACTAAATTTTTCGGTTGGAGCAATTTATTTTCCATGGTTCCGAATGAATTCAGCGGCTTTATGGCCAGCATAACTTTGCCGCTTGCCATCATTTGGGTTATTATGGCATACATAGATCGCGGCGCCAATTTCCGCAAAGAAACCCAGATGCTCCAGCAATCGCTCAATCAAATCATATTTCCCGATTCTAACGGGTCGGCTGCCACAAAAATGATCTCCGAAGCGATCAAAACGCAGGTAATGGATCTGAAAAGCGCGACGCGCGACGCCTGTGCTCAGGCCGATGTGATAAAGCGCGATCTTTCGGCGCAAGTCGAGGATTTAAACAATCTGACAACGGCTCTGCAAAACTATGCCGCGCAAGCTCTTCCGAACATAAATGAAGAAATCCGCGAAATTTCCGATAATTTTCATCAAATTGCCGAAAGAGCAACCACATCAATGGCTGATTTCCGCGTCAATACATTGCAAATGCGTGAAGACAGCGAAAGTTTGGTAAACATCTTAAAACCGATGGTCAATGAAATGGTCCCCGCGGCACAACGTGTGATGGAAGTGGTTAATGTGAATAACGAAAATATTGCCAAAGCACAGGAACAGTTGAGTAAATATTCCGAAACCAGCCGTTTAGCTATCGGCAATATTATAGAATCATGGTCGGAAAAAGGCGAAAATTTACAACATGCTTTTCTGCGGACGGCGGAAAATTGCGAAGATCTTTTTCATCGGCTTGATTCGGGAATTTCTCATATAGAAAACAGTATTAATGAGCAGAAAAAAGTTTTGGAAACGCAGTCCGATCTGCTGACGAAAAATTCTTCCTATTTGGATAATAAACTCGGCGAATACGGTAAGCTGATCAGCTTAGAAGTCGAGGCGATGGTTAATCGTTCCGGAACTTTGGAAGAAAATATTAAAACACAAATCAAAGGCATTCGCGAAGCCGCCACGCAAATGAGCGAAATGTTCATTCATCTCGGCGAAGAAATGGTGTCAAAGCGCAAACTTTTGGAAGACGAAAGCCGCATTGTTACCGGTAATATTAAGGAAACAATTTCCGGTTTAACAACGGAAATGAACCGACTGAAAGAATTTTATGACACAACGCAAAACAAAAACGGGGAAATGAGCCGTGTTTTTTCAACTTTGTCAGCCGGTTTGAAAGAAGCGGAAAAAAGCTTAAACGACAGTGTCGGTCAGTTCAGTGTCAAAACAGAGGATATTGTAGGCAAGTTTCAAACACTTAACAATCAGGTTGCCGGTAATATTTCAAAACTTGTTGACAGTTCAAATTCAATGACGCAGCAAAGTCAATCAAATGCGGCCTTGCTATCTGAGCAAGACGAATATATTAAAAAAGCGCTGTCCAATTTAAAAAATATCACCGGACAAATCAGCAATTTAAATAATGATTTAAACAACACCGGTGATCAAATCGGCAAAACACTGCAAACGTACGAAAAAACCATGAATAATTTCGGTGCAAAAATTGTTGAACATTTTGATCAACTGGGAAATAAATACACTCAAACTAAAGAAAAAATGCAAGAAGTTGAACAAAAAATAAATACCGCCGGTTTAGATTCGTTTATGAAAACATCCTCAACGATTATTTCCGAATTAGAAGCTGTTTCCATTGATATTAACGCCGTTTTCGAAAAGGCCGACAAGGATTTATGGAAAAAGTATTACGATGGCGATCATGGCGCATTTGTGCGTTATTTAGCTAAAAATATGACTAAAAAAGAAATCGTGTCACTGCAGAACAGTTACGAAAAAAAAGCCGAATTCCGTATTATCGTAGATAAATATCTCGAAGATTTCAACCGCTTAATTGCGGCGGCGCGCGAAAGTGAATATGCCGGAATATTGCTCTCGGTCATTTCCGGATCAGATATCGGTAAAGTTTATTATGTTTTGGCGCGGGCACTCGGAAAGCTTAATTAATGGGCATTCAGAGTGAAAAAAGCAGAGTTTACATGGCGCCGATGGCCGGCATTACGGACTATCCGTTTCGCCATTTGGTTGCGGCGTGCGGCAGCGGAAATCTGATCACGGAGATGGTTGCCATCAATGCCATTCAGCGCCATAATCCGAAAAGCTATCAAATAGCCGATGTTTCAAAGGAAAATTATCCGGTAACGGTGCAGCTGGTCGGCAACAATCCCCTGCTCTTTACCGATGCGGCAAAACTGGTCGCTGATTTGGGAGCTCAAGAAATTGACATTAACATGGGCTGTCCGGTCAAAAAAATAGTCAATAACGGCTGCGGTTCGGCGTTGATGAAGGATATACCTTTAGCGGCAAAAATCATTGAAACAACGGTTAAAGCAACCCCGTTGAAAGTCAGTGTAAAATTTCGCAAAGGTTGGGATAACGATCATGTCAACGCGGTTGAATTTGCGCAAATGTGTGAACAAAGCGGCGCGCATCGAATAGCCGTACACGGCCGCACACGCGCTCAAGGATACAGCGGTGATGCCGATTGGAATATCATCAAAGAAGTCAAGCAAGCTGTCAAAATACCGGTGATTGGCAACGGCGATATAACGACACCGCAAAAGGCCGCCGAAATGATCGAAAAATGCGGTGTAGACGGCGTGATGATCGGCCGTGCATTACTCGGCAATCCATGGCTTTTAAATAAAACACACCAATATTTGGAAGGCGGCCGTGCGGCTGCAGATCAGACAACGAGCGATATAAAAAAAATGCTCTTGAAACATTTGAATTTATTGATAGAATACTACGGAGAAAAGGGCGGTATATCTATTTCACGCAAGCATATAAGCTGGTATGTCAGAGGTTTATACGAGGCTAAGCGCTTTCGTGAACAATATACCAAACTGACGGATACGGATTCGATCAGGAAATTAATCGAGTCATATTTTACAGAGGTGGAAAGTCGATGAAAATTGTGGTTGGCGGTGCATCAAGCGTCGGAAAGAGTATTGTCGGATATTTGAGTTTAGGAAACAACGACATAGTTGTTGTCGACGAGGATTCGGTCAAGTTGGAGGAGCTGGCCAAAGAATATGATATTCAGCCGGTATTGGGATCAATTTCACATCCGGATATACAAGAGCGGGTCGGCATGAAAAATATGGATATGCTGATCGCCGTGACCGAAAGCGATGAAATCAACATGATTGCCTGCCAAGTTGCTTATACATTATTCAACGTGCCGCGCAAAATCGCTCGGGTTGATTCAAAATATTTTTTAAATCCGCTGTGGAACACGCTGTATAATGAAAAAAGTCTGCCGATTGATTTAGTGATCACGCCGGATGTTGAAATTGCCAAATTTATCAACAATTTACTGCAACTTCCGGGCAGCACGGCCGTTTTTCCTTTTTTCAACGATCTGGTAAATATTTTCGCTTTTCGTTTAAAAGATACAGACGTTCCTTTTATGGATTTTTCGGTTAAGCATATCAATCACAAACTAGCGGAGCTTTCAGCCAATATTGTTTTAATCATCAGAGGCAGCCGCCGGATTATACCAAGCGGTGAAGAACTTTATCTGCAGCGCAATGACTTAATATACATCAGTTGCTTTGCCGAGCGGAACATGGAAATTATGCGCTTGTTCGGTATTGATCACAATCCCTACGAGCGGGCGGTTATTTTCGGAGCCAACGCCATTTCCTATTATTTAGCCTCACAAATTGAAAGCAACGAAACCATCGACAAGTGCAACATCATCGAAGATAACAGTGCAAAAGCGCATAAAATGGCCGAGCTTTTGGATCATACATCGGTTATCTCCGGCGAGATGATGAGCGATGTTATTTTGGAAGATGCCGGATTTAACGGGGCAGATATAAGTATTGCCGTTACGGATCGCGATAAAGACAATCTTTTGATCTCGCTGCTAGCCTCCAAAAATAAAGACACACAAGCTATTTCACTGGTCAACTCACGGGATTATAATGTCCTTGCCTTAAATATTCGCAACAATGTTATTGTCGATCGGGCGGTGATTACCATTTCGGGAATATTGCATTATTTGCGGCGTGCGCGCATCCGCGATGCATTTGCCATCGGCCGCGGCATGGGTGAATTTTGGGAAATCCGGCTTGGCGACGACAGTTCCAACATCGGGCATAAGGTTGCTGATTTAAATATTCCGCAAGACAGCTCTCTCATGACGATTATGCATGATGAAACGCTTATTTATAATTTAAAAGACTACGTATTGCAGCCGCAGGATAAAATTTTAATCTATGTATCGCCGGCTGATATTCGCCGAATAGAAAATATTTTTTATCTGTAACGAAGTTATAAACAAAATCAGGCAAAAGATAAAATTTTTGTGGAACGCGCCGCAAATTTATGCCATACCAAAACAAGAAGGAATGGAAAATGACAACAGATGAAAAGTTTAAAAAATGCCCGGAATATTGCCCTTTTTTGAAGGTCAATAACACCTATTGCGAGCTTTTTAAAAAAAATCTGCAGGTAATCGGCAGTGTCACGCAAAAATGCGAATCATGCATGAATCCGGAACAAAGAATGAGCTCGTATCAGTCGTTGGGGCTGAGCACGGACAGCCGTATTGAAATGTGGCAGAAAGCTGTGATCAAGCATAACGAAATCGAGCTTGATAAGAAACGTCAGGAAGAAGAAAAACGGCAAAAATTTGCCTCTTTTTTGGAAGAAAAGTACGGCGCGCGTCCGCCGCTGGAGGGAAATACATATCTGAGCAATTTGGCGGTTAATTTATATATGGTGCTGGATGGAACGGAACGTAGTATGATGATGTCCGTCTTAAACAGCGCCGCCGGTCAAAAGCTTCTTTCCACACTTGATAAATTACCTAAGGATGAAAGTTTGCTGCGTCATTTCCGCCACGAATTAGATGCCGAATATTTTGATTTACAGCGCAGTGTTCAGATCCGTCAGCAGCAAAATTTAAATACAAAATAAATTTGTTGATTTTTTGTCAAGTACATGCTATTTTGAAGCAGAAGGGGAAATTCGATGATTGAAAAAATGCTTTTACTGACAAAAGACAACTATCCGATTGTTTTTAATTTAGAATATACCAAGCCGGAAGACAAAGCCGATAAGGTATTCAAATATAAAAGCTATATATCCGATCATACATACAACGAAGTCCTGAATGAAAAAAACTTGGCTTATCAGCAAGGGTACGCCAACCCGCATTACAGAATGTTTAGCGAGTATGATGAAAAAAATACCGCCTTTTTGGAATACGAAGTTTTCCCCTACTCTTTTTACAAACAGCGCAATCGATATAAAAACGAAACGGAAAATAACACGTATAATGGGCATATGGAGCCGTTATTCAAAGATGTTACTTATGGCCTTTCATCAGATGATATCCCCGAATATATCAAAAATCTCGGCTTTGAGATCAGTTATCAGGAGGAAGAATATAATGTCTGTTATAATGCAACAAACAAGGAATATGAAATAAAAGGCGATTATAAGAGAAGCGCCACAATTGATGCCTTTAATCGTAAAATAACCATTTACCGCAATCATTATAAATTAGATCCGCCGGATAAAAACAAACTCAACGTGCTGATTGATCGATATTTGAATGAAAAAATCCGCAATCCGAGTCTGACTGCCGCTGTTTTTTCCGCCTCGTTAAGTGATCGCGACAAATCATTGTTCGAGCCGTACGCTTTCGAAAAGGACAAGGAAAACAACCGGTTACAGACTCTTCATCACGAAGCAAAACACCTGATGAATGCGATGTTTTATACGTCAATCTGCTTAAAAAATACCCCTTCCCGTTTAAGTCTGGAAGATTGCTATAAACTCTGTGTTGAAGACGAGCGCAGCGCTTATTTGTCGCAAATTATCCGATCGGTCAACGAATATCTGAAAAAAGGCGATATGAATGATTTTTCAATGTTTGACAGCGAAGCTGATTGGCTGGTTGATGAGCTTACAAAATTGCCAAGTGATGCAGAACGCAAAGATTATGTGCGTCACTTTCCGAATTTAATCAAGGGTGAGTTTAAGAATTTTGCTCACAAACATCACGCCGACTACGAAAAAAATCAATTTTCGGATAACCTGCAAAACATGGCATGGCATTTACCGGTAAGCGGTGCGGAGGATGCAAGCGGTGAGTTGTATCAAAAGATCCGCCGCCAATATTTTCTGTATGAAATTTATAATCCGGACAGTGGTAAAACCGAGCCGGTCAGTTTGGAGCAATATATTGATCAGGCCGATGAGGTTGAGATAAATCAAAATGCACAGAATGCCATTACAATCGCAGACGGCGTTTTGCAAAAGCGCCAAGCTGATTATAAAAATGATGTCAATAACGGCGAAATTGATGCGCGCCTGATTGATGTTGCCAAACAAATGATCATAAGTAATGCCCATCAGCCGCGGTTTATCCGTCCGGAAGATCTTCTGGCTGTGGCTACCTATCAGCCGAGTTCTGCGACCAATGAAAAGGATGATCAGGCCGGTTGGAGTGATGAGCTGCAAAAGTATTGGCAAAAACAGGACGGCTATCAACCGATTGCCAAGACCAATCAACAATACACGTTTGCGCTTAAAGGTGATATTGTTCAATACACATCGCCGCAAGATGTTAATTTAAGTCCGCAATCGCAATACGAAACCTTTGTCAAGCTTTTAGATGAGCCGACAAACAAGCATAAGGTCATCAATTTTGCTGCCGATTTAAGTCCGCAGCAGGCGTTAAGGCTGTATGTTGCTTGTGTGGCTGCCGGCCGCAAGATGAAGGGAAACGTGCCGACAGACTTATCTGCGCTGAATCAATTAACCGATATTCCGGCCGCCGATGTGAAAAGGGCGAAAAATTTTGCCGCCCGAACTTCAAACAATCAGCGGCAAGCTCAGCGGCAGAACCGAAATATGAATGTCAATTTCCGCGGCCGCGAAAGATAGCTCTTAAAATCGATCTCGTTTAAGCTGTTTTGAGTTGACTGTTGCAAAAAAAATGATATTCTTCCCCATAAAAAGGAAACAGCCTCTCTACGGGCAAAAAAAAGCCCTTTATGGGCATGGCTGATTTTTTAAGGAATTTGATTATGGACAACAAGACAATATATGCTTTATCAACCTTGTACGGAAAATCAGGTATAGCCGTTTTCCGAATTTCCGGCACAAAAGCAAAAAATGTATGGCAAAAAATGACGCATTTGGATGCGGATCAAATCGTAGCGCGCAAAATGTATCATACCGCATTATATCACAGCAAGACAGGCGATATGTTGGATCAGGTTATGCTCGTTTTTTTTGCCGCACCACATTCTTTTACCGGCGAAGATACGGTTGAAATTAACTGCCATGGCTCAAAAGCGGTCATCAAAAGCGTGATCGATTCTTTGCAGCAAATATCAGAGTTTCGACTTGCCGAAGCCGGTGAATTTTCGCGCCGCGCTTTCTATAACCGTAAAATGGATTTAACGCAGGCGGACGGCTTGGCTGATTTGATTGATGCAGAAACGTTATTGCAGCAAAAAACAGCGCTCAAACAGCTGGGCGGAACACTGTTATCATTATATGATTCTTGGCGTTCCGAGCTGGTTGAAATATTGTCTTTAATTGAAGCATACATTGATTTTCCGGATGAAAATATTCCACAGAACACTGTTTTTAAAATTGAAAACGGTGTTTTTAAAATGATTGAGGAAATCAGCAAACATTTATCATCAAACAAAATTGACGAACGTATGAAAGATGGTTTTAAGGTTGTTATTTCCGGCCCGACGAATGCTGGCAAATCAAGTTTAATCAATGCCCTGACCGCCCGTCGGGTGGCAATCGTTTCCGATATTGCGGGAACAACACGCGATGTCATAGATGCTTACGTTGATATAAAGGGTTTTCCCGTTGTCTTTTCCGATACAGCCGGTTTGCGCGAAACGTCTGACCAAATTGAACAAATAGGAATTAATTTGGCCAAAGAAAAAATTGAGCAGGCGGATTATAATTTGTTCATTTTTGACGCGACCGTTGACGGACCTGAAATTTTTGCCGATTACCTTTCCGATGAGCGTAATTATGTTTTGCTGGCCAATAAGAGTGATCGGTTAAACGATGAAAAAGCGGCTGAACTTTCCGCAAAAGGTTGTTTGGTTATTTCGGCTCAAAACGAAAAAAACATTGATTTAATCAAGGATAAAATTTATCAATATTTCAATGATCTGTACGCACAAAGTTCATCTCATTTAATTACGCGCGAACGCTACAAAGAATGTTTAAAAGAATGCGTTGATAATTTGCGTCGTTTTAATTTAAATAAGGAAATCGAATTGGCTGCTGAAGATATCCGTCTTGCTTGTCGGGCAATCGGCAAAATCACGGGGCAAGTAGAGGTTGATGAAATTCTCGATAAAATATTTTCCAGTTTTTGTATCGGAAAATAACACTGTATTTAAAAAATTAAATTGATTCAATTAAGCATTTGATTCGACTCATTTTATTTATGAACAGTGTATTTAAATTCATAATTTTTAGCATATTTAAAATGTTTCACGTGAAACATTTTAAATAAAATGCGTTTATTCAGAATGTTATTAAAAAAACAAAAATATGCAACAGAACAAAATTGTTGATTGCTTTTTTTGTGTAATTATGTTTTATTGTTCGTCAGAGGAAATACATGGAAAAAAAATTTGAGGTTATTGTTGTCGGCGGTGGTCACGCCGGTTGTGAGGCTTGTGCGGCATCAGCCCGAGCCGGCGCTCAAACATTGCTGATCACGCATAAAATTGATAAAATCGGCGAAATGTCGTGCAATCCGGCAATCGGTGGTTTGGGTAAAGGTCACTTGGTCAGAGAAATTGATGCGCTGGACGGACTGATGGGGCGTGTTATTGATGCCGCCGGAATACAATTTCGTCTGCTGAATTTATCCAAAGGACCTGCTGTACGCGGTCCGCGCGCGCAAGCGGATCGATCGCTTTATAAAAAGTATATGCTTCATTATTTACACAAAATTCAAAACTTGGAGATAAAAGAAGGTGCGGTCGAGGGGCTTATTGTTGAAAATAATCGCGTGTGCGGTGTCGTGCTTGCTGACGGACAAGTTATAAGAGCAAAAGCCGTTGTCTTAACCGTCGGAACATTTCTTAACGGTGTTATGTTTACCGGACAGAAAACCACGATTGGCGGTCGCATCGGTGATGATTCCTGCGTTGGCATAACACCGTATTTAAAATCTCTCGGGCTGACACTCGGCCGTCTGAAAACCGGAACACCGGCGCGCCTGAACGGTGATACAATCGATTGGGATATTTTGGAAAAACAAAAAGGGGACGAATTTCCGCAGCCGTTTTCTTTTTTAACCGCGCAAATTTCGCAAAAGCAAATTGATTGCGGTATCACTTACACAAATGAAAACACCCATCTGATTATCCGTGATAATTTTGAAAAGTGCGCTTTGTTTTCAGGTCTGATAACCGGCCGCGGCCCGCGGTATTGTCCGAGTATTGAAGATAAGCTTGTGCGTTTTGCGGATCGCACGTCACACCAGATATTTTTGGAGCCGGAGGGATACGACACAAACGTTGTTTATCCGAATGGAATTTCCACTTCGTTGCCGGCTGATGTTCAGGATCTTTTTATTCACACCATGAAAGGTCTTGAAAAAGTTGAAATTCTGCAATATGCGTACGCGATAGAATATGATTACGTTGATCCGCGGGAGTTGGACCACTGTTTGAGTGTTAAAAAAGCCAAAGGTTTATATTTAGCCGGACAGATCAACGGCACGACGGGATATGAAGAAGCGGCGGCGCAAGGTTTAGTTGCCGGTGTTAATGCAGCATTTTGGGCGCAGGATCAAAATGCGGAATTCTTTGTTGATCGCAGTGAGGCCTACATCGGCGTTATGATTGACGATTTAATCACTAAAGGCGTTGACGAGCCATACAGAATGTTTACTTCAAGATCCGAGTATCGTTTGGTTTTGCGTGCAGATAACGCCGATATGCGCTTAACGGAAATAGGTTATAAATCAGGTCTTGTCAGCGCTGAAAGATACAGTGTATTTAAAGCCAAAAAACAAAAGATTGATGAATTTGATCAATACGCTTTGCAACGTTCTGTTTCTTATCCGGAGCTCGAAGCAGCCGGTATTGTGACCAAGCATAACGGCAAAAAATCACTTAAAGATATTATGGGATATCCGAATGTTTCACGTGAAACATTGTGTGAAATTGACGGTAAAATCAAAGAGATCGATGAAAAAATTTTTGAACAGGTGGAGATTGATGCAAAATATGCCGGCTATTTAAAACGTGAGTATGCTGACATTGAAGTTTTTAAGCGGGATGAAAATCTTAAAATACGTGATGATATCGACTATGGAAAAATCGGCGGATTATCAACGGAAATGGTGCAAAGATTCAGCCATGTCCGGCCGAAAACAATCGGTGAGGCCTCGCGTATAACCGGTGTTACGCCGGCGGCGGTGGCAGCTTTGTGGGGGTATTTAAAAAATGACTGATGTGCAAAATTTTACCTATCATTGCCATACGAATTTTTCCGATGGCAACAACAGTATTGAAGAAATGGTTCTGCGCGCAAAAGAAATCGGTTTTTCACACATGGGGATTTCCGATCATCTGATTGTTCACAAAAACTTATATCAAAGCCCGTCGTATGAAGGATGGAAAAAGTACAAAACAGTTGATATGTACGCGCAGGATTTTAAAAAAATTTTAGCAAAGTATCAAAAGCATTGTGCGGATATTCGTCAGGCGGCCAAAAAAATGAATATGAATATTTTGGTCGGATTTGAGGTTGATTTTTTTACTTATGACGGCTGGCTTGAGGAGCTGAAAGAGTTTCTTTCGCTGTTGGATTATGATTATCTGATCAGTGGTAATCATATGGTTTTTAATGAGGATTGTTCTACCTTTTTTGATTTCAGTGATCTTGCCCGAATAGCCTCTGCAAAAGATGAAATTCATCGGTATATCGAGCGGCATTTTTTTGCGGTAAAATCCGCTGTACAGTCCGGATTGTTTGATTTTGTCGCCCATCTGGATTACGTCAAGCGCTACTGCTCGGCTATTTACGATTATTGTGAATATCAGCCGGCTATTTGTGATCTGCTTGACGAAATGGCGCGTTGCGATGTCGGTACAGAGTTAAGTACAAAAGGTTTGCGCAAGATCGGCACCTATTATCCGTCTGCCGAGATTATGGAGGAAGTTGCGCAAAGAAACATTAAAACGGTGATCAGCGATGATGCGCATGATGTCATTGAGCTTGGTACATTTTTTGCCGACGCCGAACAGGTTTTGCTTCAGCACAATATATCAAGAAGAATAAATTTTGAATCGGTTGATAAAAAACAGAAATTGTTGCAAAATAAATAAAATAATTCATACTGAAGCCGAGGTGGATATGGATACGGAAAAGGAAGTCGCAGCATACAATGTTTCACGTGAAACATTTTTAAAATTATGCGAATTTTCAAATATTTTGACGGAATGGAATCAAAAAATGAATCTGGTTAGCAAAAACTCAATATCAGATCTTTGGCCGCGCCATATCTTGGATTCTTTGCAACTGATTAAATACATGCCGCAAAATGTGCAAACGCTTGTCGATATAGGCAGCGGCGCCGGTTTCCCCGGTGTGATTTTGGCTATTGCGCTGCAAGAATTACAGCCGCAGGCAAAACTATATTTAATTGAAAGTATTCATAAAAAGACGGTGTATTTAAATGACGTTTGTTATCGTCTTGGTTTGCACAATGTAAAAGTTATCAACGAAAGAGTTGAGAACACTGTATTTAAATCGGTTGATGTGATCACGGCGAGAGCTGTCGCCGCCTTGAATGTTTTATTTAGCTATGCGCATACGCTCGGCAATGAAAACACACAAATGCTTTTGTTAAAGGGAAAAACCTATGAGCAGGAAGAAGCCGAAGCACAAAAATATTGGCAGTATTCAAAAATATGTTATGCAAACGCATACAGTGATGATGGTGTTATTATGCAGATCTCCCGATTAAGGAAAAGAAGATGAAAATTATTTCAATAGCAAACCGCAAAGGCGGTGTCGGAAAAACGACAACAACAATTAATATTGCCACGGCTTTGTCTGCCATTGAGAAAAAAGTTTTGGTTGTTGATTTTGATCCGCAGGGAAATGCCACAACATCACTCGGTATTGTCAAGGATAAGAAACAATCCTCGTCTTATGATGTTTTAGTCGGCAAATGTACAGCCGATGAGGCGATTTTGCACACGGAGCTGCCGCGGTTTGACTTGATGCCGTCATCACCGGATTTAGCGGCGGCGGAAATTGAGCTTGTTGACGTTGAAAGTCGGGAATATGTTTTGAAAAATGCGTTTCAAAACTTGTCGGCGGTATATGACTACATTTTAATTGATTGTCCGCCTTCGCTTAATTTGATTACAATTAACGCCTTGGTTTGTTCGGATTCGGTTATTGTTCCGCTGCAATGCGAGTTTCTGGCTTTAGAGGGTTTGGCGGATTTGATCAAAAACATTAATTTAATCAAAAGAAACTTTAATCGCCGGCTGACACTGCAGGGAATTGTACTGACCATGTACAGCCGGCAAAATAATTTAAGCCGGATGATTGAAGCCGATGTGCGGCAATATTTCGGCGATAAGGTTTATCAGACGGTTATTCCGCGCAGTGTGCGGATTGCTGAAGCGCCATCGTTTGGCAAACCGATTTTGATTTACGATTTTAAGAGCGCCGGCGCTCAAGCTTATATTCAATTGGCAAAAGAATTCTTACAACAGGAAAAAGGAAGTCTAAATGGGAACAAATAAAAAATTCGGATTAGGGCGCGGGTTAGAAGCCTTGCTCGGAGAGGAAGAGATAAACCTTGATTTTGATGATCAGATAGATCTGAAAGATATAGGGGAGAACACTGTATTTAAATCGGCGAACGGGCGGGAAGTAATGGTTTCGGACGTTGTTGCCGGTCCGTTTCAGCCGCGAACAAAATTCGATGACAAATCGTTGGCGGATTTAAGTGAATCGATCAAAAAACAAGGTGTTCTGCAACCGATTCTGGTGCGTCCGAGAAACGGCCGTTACGAAATTGTGGCCGGTGAACGCCGCTGGCGTGCGGCTCAGCTTGCCGGTTTGAATTTGATTCCGGCTATTGTTAAAGACATCAAAGATAAAGATGCGCTTGAAATAGCCCTGATCGAGAATCTGCAACGCGAAAATTTATCACCGATTGAAGAGGCGCTCGGATACGAAAAATTGCAGCAAGAATATGGTTATAAGCAGGAGGAATTGGCTGAACATATCGGAAAATCAAGAAGTTATATAACAAATACATTGCGCTTGCTTTCTTTGCCGGAAAAAGTGCGTACGGCCATCCAAGATGAAAAAATTTCGGCCGGACACGGACGTGCTCTTGTCGGCGTTGAAAATTCTGAAAGTCTTTTAAATCAAGTTATTGCTAAAAATTTAAGCGTTCGCCAAACCGAAGAATTGGTAGCTAAATTGAAGCAAAATCCGCTGAAAGCAAAGGCGCAAAAAACACTGGATCGCGAGTTACAAAACATTGTGCGTGATCTGGAACAAAAATTAAAACTAAAAGTCAAAATTAATGCTGGTCAAAAAGGAAAAGGTAGTGTAACATTGCACTACAATAATCCGGCTGAATTAAGCTCGATTTTAGACTTGTTGGAACAACGTTAGGAGATTAAAAATGACGACGATTTTAGATAAAATGTTGGAAAATTGTAAAAAAGCCGGATACTATCCGACAGAAAATATTGAAAAAATTGCCCGCGCAAAAAACATGATGTTCGGCGACAATGAATGGCGTCGCTGTCCGTGCGACGGTCAAAATGAAAAGCGCTACTGTATTTCGGAGCTGTGCCGCAGTGATATTGAGCGCGACGGTATTTGTCATTGCCGCTGCTATAAAAAAGTCAGTTCAGATAACGCATAAGATAAGCTAAAAACATGCAGGATCCGAAATTTGTGCATTTGCGCGTTCATACGGCGTATTCTCTGGCATTAGGAGCAATTCCTGTGCCGAAGCTGACGCACAAATTGCATGAATGGGGTGTTCCGGCATGTGCGATAACCGATAGAGGGAGTTTGTTCGGCGGCAAGGCTTTTTCAAAATATGCCGCTGATGACGGGATTAAGCCGATTCTCGGCTCGGAATTGTTTTTACACAACGATGACAGTGACGTTTTAGCCCTATCCAAAGGACGCGAAATTGAACCGACAGATCGATTGATTTTATTGGTTAAAGATGAAGAAGGTTACCAATCGATCATGAAAATTTTTCGCAACTACTATCTGGATAACATGGAAAACAGCATCTATCCGCAGTTGACCATGCAAAACCTGAGAGATTACGGAAAGGGACTGATTTGTCTGACTGGCGGTTATGAAGGACCGATCGGCCGGCTGCTGTTGCAAAACCGCCGTGCCGACGCCGAAAAAAAACTACTTGAACTGAAAGAAATTTTTGCTGATCGCTTGTATATGGAAATTTCGCGGGTCGGCTATGATGAAGAAAAGGCCACAGAGGCTGATTTTATTGAGTTAGCCTATAAGCACGATATTCCGCTTGTGGCGACAAATGACGTTTATTTTTTAGATGAAAGCATGCACGAGGCACATGATGCACTCGTGTGTATTGCGGCCGGTGACTATGTTTCCAACGACAATCGAAAAAAATATTTACCGACCAACCGCTGGCGCTCTGAAGAAGAAATGCTTAAGTTGTTTGAGGATATTCCGGAAGCTGTTGAAAATACGGTCTTAATTGCTAAAAAATGCAATTACCTTTCCGAAAAAGTTGATGCGCTTCTGCCGATTTTTGTTTGTCCGGACGGTAAAACGCAAGATGAATTCATCAGCGAAGAATCATATAAAGGTTTGCACGACCGCATGATGGTTCAGGTCTACAACGACGAAATGAGCGAAGAAGAACGCCGGCAAATAGATCGTAAATACTACGAGCGCTTGGATTATGAACTGGGCGTGATTAAAAAAATGGGATTTCCGGGATACTTTTTGATCGTGTCGGATTTTATCCGTTGGTCGAAAACACATGGTGTGCCAATCGGACCGGGGCGTGGTTCGGGGGCCGGCTCTATTGTTGCGTGGGCGCTGAAAATTACCGATTTGGATCCGATTCGTTTGGATTTGCTGTTTGAGCGCTTCTTAAATCCGGAACGTGTGAACATGCCGGATTTTGATGTGGATTTGTGTCAGGAAAATCGGCATAAAACGATCGAATATGTGCAGAATAAATATGGTGTTGACCATGTGGCGCAAATTATTACCTATGGAAAATTACAGTCCAAAGCCGTGATTCGTGATGTGGCGCGCGTATTGCAGATTCCTTACAGTCTGGCGGATAAAATCTCCAAAATGGTGCCGGCCGGACAAGGCGGAAAAAATCCGACGCTTCCTGAAGCACTGGAACAGGTTCCGGAAATGGAACAACTGCGAGTGAGTGATCCGCAAATCAACAAGCTGTTTGATATTGCCATTAAATTGGAGGGGCTGTATCGGAATACGGGAATGCATGCGGCCGGCGTTGTGATCGGCGATCGACCTTTGGATCAACTGGTGCCGCTTTATAAAGATCCGCGCTCGGATATGCCGGTAACCCAGTACGATATGAAATATGTCGAAGAAACCGGTTTGATAAAGTTTGACTTTTTGGGGCTTAAAACCCTGACTGTTATTAAACGGGCAGTTGATTGGGTGAAAAAAATTCACGGTATTGACTTGGATATGGCATCTGTCCCGCTTGATGATCGGCCGACGTATGAAATGTTGCAAAAAGGAGATACAAGCGCGGTCTTTCAGTTTGAATCATCCGGCATGCGCGATGTTATGAAACAAATAAAGCCGGATCGATTTGAAGATTTAATTGCGGTCATATCCCTCTATCGTCCGGGACCGATGGATAATATTCCGACCTTTATTAATCGTAAGCACGGTCGGGAAAAAATAGAATACCTGCATCCGGATATGGCGTCGATTCTTGATGAAACCTATGGTATTATGGTTTATCAGGAACAAGTGATGAAAATTGCTCAGGTGCTTGGCGGATATACCCTCGGCGGCGCAGATAAACTGCGTAAAGTGATGGGTAAAAAAATGCACGATGAAATCCCGCATCAACGTCAGATGTTTACCGAAGGGGCGATCAAAAAAGGCATTGATCCGGAAGTGGCAAAAACGATTTTTGATCAGATGGAAAAATTTGCCTCTTACGGATTTAATAAATCTCACGCCGCAGCTTATTCGCTCATTTCCTATCAAACCGCGTATTTGCGTGCGCACTATCCGGTGGAATTTATGTGCGCCATTATGGATTTTGATATCACCAACACGAATAAAGTAGCCTTCTATTGTGATGAAGTCAGAAAAATGGGAATTAAAGTTCTGCCGTTGGATATTAATGAGTCAAATGCACTGTTTAAAGTTGAAAATGCGCAGATTCGTTATGCGCTTGCCGCCCTGAAAGGCGTTGGCGAGGGAAATATGAATGCCATTGTTGAAGAGCGCGAAAAGAACGGAAAATTCAAAAGCTTATCTGATTTTATCCATCGTGTGGACATCAAACAAATCAATCGCAAAATGCTGGAACAGCTCATTAAATCGGGCGCGTTGGATTGTTTGGAAAAAAATCGCGGTAAACTGTTTGCCAATATAGATAACATATTGCGGCATATGGCGGCATCTTGCGAGCTGAAAACCAGTTCGCAGTCATCGTTGTTCGGTACACAGGAGCTGCAAGCCGATGTTAAATTGGCGGAAAAACCGGATTGGCCGGATTTGGAACGTTTGCAATATGAAGGTGAAGTGATCGGTTTTTATCTGTCTTCTCATCCGCTTGATGTTTATGCCGACAGCATGGAACGCTTAGGTGTTAAAAGTTATAATGAGGCTGTTAAAGGTATTAAATCGGGGGATGTGATTATGGCCAATTTGGCCGGCTGCATTCAGTCGTATCAGCCGAAAATAAGCAAAAGCGGCAAACCGTTTGCTTTTGTAAAATTGTCCGATACGTCGTCAGCGTATGAAGGGCTGTTGTTTTCCGACGGCATGCAGAAATACAAAAACGCCATAGAAAGCGGCGTGCCGCTCTTTGTGCAGGCGAAAGTCGAAAAACAATCGGAAGATCTGCCGCCGCGCATGATTATCAATACAATCAAAACACTGGACGAGGCTATTACGGAAAATTCAAAAGGTCTGGTGATTACCATCAGGGATAAGAGTGCGGTCAGACCGGTGTTTCAAGCATTGATGCATGAGCGATTCGGTGCATATAAAGTATATATTGTTCCCGAATTGGAAGATTGGGATGTCAGAATTGCTTTGAAAAACAGCTATGCTCTCGATAACGGAAACTTATTAACCAATCTGCGCGCTATTGCCGGCGTGGCTTCGGTAAAGGAGTTGTAAATGAAAAAACATAAAATAAACCCATGGACGCTGATTTCTAAAACAATAGATTTGTTCAAAAAACTGCTGGTGAATTGGAAAATAATCGGAATATACAGCCTTTTGCTGTCAGCCGTTTCGGCAATGACCGGCTACTGGGATTATGGTTGCGGCGAGAATGCGGCGCAGTTTTGGTGCTTCACGGCGCAAATGAGCGTTTTGAACAGAAATATTTTGTATCTTGTTATGCTGATTTGTTCCGGATATCTTTTGTTTTCATTCGTATATGACTTTTATCGCGCGTCATTTAATCAGAAAATATTTCATGCGGCGGACATCTTTAAATTAAGTAAAGATAAAATGAAAGCACTGGGAAGAGAGGGACTCTTGCTGTGCGGGTTGTGCTTTCTGGCTTGGCTGGCAGTATATATCATTATGCGGGAGCCTGAACCGGTATGGCAAATCGAGTTTATTTATTTTACCATTGCTTTTACGGCGTTGATGCTGATCGTTTTGGGAATTCGTTTGTTTGGCGGTTTTTGCGGAATTATCGAAGGTGATGTGTGGGAAAAAGTGAAAAAAGTTTTTACCCAAACTGAAAATCGGTCAATTTCCGTCGTAATAACTTTCTTTTGTTTGATTCTGTGCGAAAATGCGATTTATCTTCGTGTTACCGCCGGTCTGAATACGTTGATAAATTCGTATGAAAACTTTATTTTGGTCTTGTTTGGGGAGTTGATTGATGCGGCATTGATTTGCTCTTTCGCGGCGATTATGATTATATTTGCCCGCGCTCAATATGAGCTGGTTTTGGCGGCGGAAGAAGAACAAGAGATACAAGCTTGACCTTCTAATCTTTGATCTCGGATAGGGTTTTACGGATAAGCTGATCGTTGACCAAGAAAGAACCGTCTTGAATAAGATTGTTGAGATACAAAAGCGAAAACAGGCGTACCGACGATGTTAAACCGAGTTCGGCCGATTTATGGGAATTGATCAGTTCCAACAAGACTTTGCGTTTTATTTTTTCTTTATGGCAAATATTTTCCAAGATGATCCACTCTTGTTTAGCCAGACGCATGCTTGTTTTTTTATTATTCAGCGATATGACGCGGTTCAGGTAAATTGTCATAATTTTCCTTTCGGTTGTAATTTGTAGATAAAATAAAGTAAAAAAATATAAAATGCAATTAAAAGGTTTATATTTTTACACAGCTATTTTAAAAGTATAGTTGGGTGTTTGCAAAAATGAAAATTTATTTTTTTTAATTTTTTGCTTGCAATCAGGGAAAGATTGTGGTATAAGCGCGCTACAACAATTGTTTTGAGAGGGTTTTCCTCGCAGCGAAGCAAATATAAAATATAGGGCAAACCTTTGTTGCGAAAGTGTTTGCTTGAACTTAACAAATTTTAGACGGCATGATTTCATGTTGAAATTTTTTTGCCGTTTAGTTATAGGAAAAGAGTAAAATGGAAACACA
Source organism: Alphaproteobacteria bacterium (assembly GCA_017475935.1). Taxonomy (GTDB): domain Bacteria; phylum Pseudomonadota; class Alphaproteobacteria; order RF32; family CAG-239; genus RUG410. The sequence continues at coordinate 2,611 of JAFVEP010000068.1, read as the reverse complement.
AAATATTCGAATCCGCCTGAAGGCTTTTGACCATAGATTGCTTGATCTCTCAACTGCAGAGATTGTTCATACGGCTAAAAGAACAGGCGCTACCGTAAGAGGGCCGATCCCTCTGCCGAACAAAATCGAAAAGTTTACGGTGAACCGCTCACCGCACGTTGATAAAAAATCTCGTGAACAGTTCGAAATCAGAACTCATAAAAGACTTTTGGATATTGTTGATCCGACACCGCAAACCGTTGATGCTTTGATGAAGCTTGATCTGGCTGCCGGTGTAAATGTTGAAATTAAGTTGTAATTTAATGTTGGCGTTCGTTCGCGGATTGTCAACCTATTAAGAAAAGGAAAAAATAATAATGCGTACTGGTCTAATCGCAAAAAAATTAGGAATGTCCCGCATTTTTGAAGCTGATGGAACCCATGTTCCGGTAACGGTTTTAAGTGTTGACGGCTTGCAGGTTGTTAATGTTAAAACCATTGAGAAGGATGGCTATAATGCCGTTCAGCTCGGAACCGGTGCCGTTAAAGCCAAAAACGTTAAAAAACCGCAGAAGGGATATTTTGCAAAGGCTAAAGTTGAACCGAAGAAAAAGCTCGGCGAGTTCAGAGTATCTGAAGATTGCTTGCTTAACGTCGGTGCCGAATTATCTGTGGAACACTTTGTTGTCGGTCAATATGTTGACGTTTGCGCAACATCAATCGGTAAAGGTTTTGCCGGTGTTATGAAGCGTCATAATTTTGCCGGTTTGGAAGCAACACACGGTGTGTCTATTTCTCACCGTTCTCATGGTTCTACAGGACAAAGACAGGGTCCGGGTAAGGTCTTTAAAGGAAAGAAAATGGCCGGCCACTTGGGTGCCGAACGTGTAACCGTTCAAAACTTGAAGGTTGTGTCTGTTGATCCGAGCAGAGGCTTGATCATGGTTAAAGGTGGTGTTCCGGGATGTGAAAACGCATGGGTAAGAATTACCGATGCTGTTAAAAAACCGGCTACGGTTGCCTTGCCGATGCCTGCAGGATTGAAAAAAGTTGATGAACCTGTTGTTGCAACTGAAGCTCCAGTTGAGAATGCATAACGAAGTTTGAGGATAATGAAATGAAACAGGACATCTTAAATTTAGAAAACAAAAATGTCGGTTCTATCGAATTGAACGATGCGATTTACGGTCTGGAAGTTCGTTCCGATATTTTACAGCGCGTTGTAACATGGCAATTGGCCAGATTGCAAAGCGGTAATCATGCCACAAAAGGACGCTCAGATGTTGCTTTGACGCCGTCAAAACCGTTCAAACAAAAAGGTTCGGGTAACGCTCGTCAGGGTTCCAGAAAAGGCGCTCAATTCAGAAAAGGTGGCGTTGTTTTTGGTCCGGTTGTAAGAGATCATTCTTTTGACCTGACTAAAAAGTTTAGAAAACTTGGTCTGAAAACAGCTCTTTCCGCAAAAGCGAAAGAGGGTAACCTGATCGTTATTGATGAGGCAAAGCTGTCGGCTCCGAAGACAAAAGAATTGCAATCAAAACTTTTGGCTTGCGGCCTGACAAACTGCCTGATCATTGACGGCAAGGAAGTAGATGTTAATTTTGCTTTGGCAAGCCGTAATATCGTAGGAATCGATATTCTTCCGACAATCGGCGCCAATGTATATGACATCTTAAGAAAGGACAAATTGGTGTTAACAAAAGATGCAGTAAGTTGCTTAGAGGAGAGATTAAATGGTTAAGAACAAATCAAACAATGTAACTGCAGCAATGTATGATACATTGGTTCGTCCGGTAATTACCGAAAAATCGATGATTTCATCCGAGGCCGGAAAAGTGGTATTCATTGTACCTTTATCGGCTTCTAAAGACGATGTAAAATCTGCTGTTGAGGCGATTTTCAACGTTAAAGTAAAAAAGGTAAATACCATTAAACAATTTGGTAAGGTAAAAAGCTTCAGAGGTCATATGGGTGCTCGCTCAGACTTCAAAAAAGCGATCATTACGCTTGCCGATGGTCAAAACATTGATGTTACAACAGGAATTTAGTCATGGCTTTGAATACATATAAGCCCACATCTGCAGGACGTCGCCAACTTATTCTCGTTGATAAAAGCGAGTTATACAAGGGCAAGCCTGAAAAAAGTTTAACAAAAGGTCTGACAAAGACCGGTGGGCGCGATAACTTTGGACACGTGACAAGTCGTCGTATCGGTGGCGGCCATAAGCGCAGCTATCGTTTGATTGACTTCAAGCGTAAAAAATTTGATATTGAGGCAACTGTTGAGAGAATTGAGTATGATCCGAATCGTACGGCGTTTATTGCTCTGATCAGCTATAATGACGGTGAAAAGGCTTATATTCTGGCTCCGCAGAGATTAAAAGCCGGCGATAAAGTAATTTCTGCCGATCGTGCAGATATTAAGCCGGGCAATGCAATGCCTTTAAAGAATATGCCGGTTGGTACAATCGTACACAACGTTGAGCTTCGTGCAGGCAAAGGCGGACAGCTTGTTCGTTCTGCCGGTTGTTATGCGCAAGTTGTCGGTAAAGATGCCGGTTATGTTCAATTAAAATTAAACTCTGGCGAATTAAGAATCGTACGTGAAGAATGTTACGCAACCGTTTGTGCG
>JAFVEP010000067.1 GCA_017475935.1 Alphaproteobacteria bacterium | reverse complement strand
TTGCGATGAGCGAAGGTTTACGTTTCGCTATTCGTGAAGGCGGTCGTACAGTTGGTGCCGGTGTTGTTTCGAAAATCTTGAAATAATTACCGCATTAAAATAAATTTAAGCCCCTTATCGTCAGATAGGGGGCTTTTAATATAGATCTCCGGCAAATCAATCAAAAACGATGCGCATTTTTATGCCGACATCTTCAGAAATCCTCTTTTTTTGCTTAAATTGAAAACAAAAAGACCACTCAAAAAGTGGTCGGGAGTTCGAAACTGCTCAAAGACAGTCCGGCTTATTCAATATATTCGGCCGGCTCCCCACCATGAGGAGTTAATTTCTTTGAGAGGAGTTTCGATACTCCGCCGATAATCTCTCACCGACAATTTGGTTATAAATGAAAAGCTCTAGGAAAGCAAGAATAAAATTGAAAAACACCCCGTCACCCCTCTAAATCGCCAATAACACCCGTCACCCCTCCAAACCGCCAATAACACCACGTCACCCCTCCAAACCGCAAGGTTTGGTCAAGGGGTCTCCCGCATCATCAAAATTCTAATTCAAATTTTTCCGTTGCCATCCTCTGAGGATATATTCGCTCAGTTTTTCGCTGAAAAACGAACTGTCGCTGATCGCCTCGCCTTCGGCAATTTTAGCCTGATCAAGCAAAAGACGGGAAATTTCTTCTACATTTTTGCGTTCATTTTCATCCATCATACTGTCAGCGAGCTGAATAATCAACGGATGATACGGATTGACCTCCAAAATCCGCGTACTGGCAAACGAAGTCTGTTGCTGATGGTTACGCATCAGTCGTTCCAGGTGAATACTCATCTGTCCGCTTTCCACCGTCAAACTGACCGGACTTTTGGTCAATTTTTCGGTTGCAACGACTTTACCCACCTCATTTTTGAAAATATCCGCCATAAAATCCGTCAAGCGTTTCAGGCTGCCTTCATCAGCACGGCTATCCTGACGTTCAATTTTCAAGTCTTCACCGGCCTGCGAAATATGTTTAATCGGATAGCCTTTGAAATTATTCAGCACCTGAACCCAAAATTCATCAATCGGATCTGTCAGCAGCAAAACTTCCAATCCTTTCGCCTGAAAAGCTTCCAGCTGCGGATTATTGCGCAAAGTCGGCACATCATCACCGGTAATGTAATAAATGGTCGTCTGGCCGTCTTTCACACGTGAAATATATTCGTCAAGCGACGTCATTTTATCCGCGGAATTCGTCGAGTAGAATCTGGATAATTCCGCCACTTCGGCACGATTGGCAACATCTTCGTAAATACCTTCTTTAAATGCGATACCGAATGTTTTCCAAAACTTCATATAATCTTCGTAATTTTCCGAACGTTTTTTGAGTTCTTTGAGAATTCGCGAAACGGTACCGGCTTTAATTTTTGCGATCAATGCATTTTGCTGAAGCATTTCACGTGATATATTAAGCGGCAAATCGGCACTGTCGATAATTCCTTTAACAAAGCGCAAATAAGCCGGCATCAGATCATCGACTTTGTCTGAAATAAACACCCGATTAACATAAAGTTTCAGACTTTGCTGACGATCCGGCTGAAACAAATCATACGGCGCTTCCGACGGAATGTATAACAGTCCGGTATATTCAATATTTCCCTCTGCTTTAAAATGCAGGCGCATCCACGGTGTATCAAAATTGCGTGAAATATGATGATAAAACTCATCATATTGTTCATCGGTTATTTCGGCTTTATTTTTAGTCCACAGCGCCGATCCGGTATTCACGGTTTCCTCGCCGGCCTTACCTAAATCCAGCACAATCGGGTAGCTGATATGATCGGAATAGGTTCGAATGATGTGACGCAAATAAATTGTATCGGTATAATCTTTGGCATCTTCTTTAAGATAGAGTTTAATATCCGTCCCGAATTTTTCGCGTTCAGCCTCACTGATTTCGAAACCGTCAACACCATCGGAAATCCATTTATATGCTTGTTCTTCACCGGCGCGTTTTGTCACCACTTCCACTTTTGAGGCTACCATAAAGGCCGAATAAAAGCCGACACCGAATTTTCCGATCAAGTCAACGATTGATCCGTTATCTTTGGCATTACGCACAAAATCGGCCGTACCCGATTTAGCAATTGTTCCCAAATGATTGATCAAATCGTCTCTATTCATCCCGATTCCGTTATCACTGATGGTCAAAGTATTTTCTTCGGCATTCGGTTTAATCACAATTTTAAATTCCCCGTTATCTTTAGCCATTCCGGGGTTCATCAAGGAATAGTAGCGCAATTTATCACAGGCATCACTGGCGTTAGAGATCAATTCACGCAAAAATATATATTTTTCCGAATAAAGCGAATTGATCACAATATCTAAGAGTTTACTGACTTCTGTTTTAAATTTTTGTTTTCTGCTCATGATTAACCTCCATACAAAACATAGTGAATATATGGGATGTTAAAAGGCAATCCGCAAGAGGCAGCGCAAATTTTTTTAAGAATTTTTTCAATCGCTTTCTTTAATACGTTCAATATTTGCACCAACGGCCTTAAATTTTTCTTCCAGACGTTCATAGCCGCGATCCAAGTGATAAACGCGATTGACAATAGTTTCGCCCTCAGCAACCAAACCGGCCAAAATAAGAGCAAACGATGCGCGCAAATCGGTTGACATAACCGGCGCACCCGAAAGTTTTTCCACACCGCGGACAATCGCCGAAGCATGACCGTGAACATTAATATTAGCGCCCATACGCATCAATTCCGGAACATGCATAAAACGATTTTCCCAAATGCTTTCCGTAACCATTGCCGCCCCGTTTGCCACACACATCAAGGCCATAAACTGCGCTTGCAGATCGGTCGGAAATCCCGGATAATAGTCTGTATATATATCTTCACCTTTGAGCACGCAATTTTGCCCATCGACGACAATAGCATTTTCCGCCAGTTCGATTTTCACGCCGGTTTTACGCAAAATATCCAGCGGCACTTGCAAGTGTTCCGGATTAGCATTGACCAGCTCTAGTTTTCCCTTCGTTATCGCCGCGGCCACGGCATATGATCCGGCTTCGATTCTGTCGTGAATAATCTCATGCGTCACGCCATGCAGCTGCTCCACACCGCGAACCGTCAACGTCGACGTTCCGGCACCGGAAATATCCGCCCCCATTTTATTTAAAAGATTAATCAAGTCAGCAATTTCCGGTTCTTTCGCGGCATTTTCAATAATCGTTTCGCCTTCAGCCAAAGACGCCGCCATCAGAATATTGCAGGTTGCGCCGACGGAAGCCGAGTGAAAACTGATTTTAGCTCCGTGCAAACGACCGCGAACATCTGCAACAACATAACCGTTTTTAATTTCGATCTGCGCACCCATTTGTTCCAAAGAGGACAAATGAATATCCATCTGACGCGCCCCGATGGCACATCCGCCCGGCAAAGAAAGCTCCACATGTCCGTATTTCGCCAAAAGCGGTCCGAGAACATAGTAAGAAGCACGCATTTTACGAACAAAGTCATAAGGCGCAATTAAACTTTGCGGTTTAGGTGTATGATAAACAATTGTCTGCGTATTATGTCCGTTCAAAAACTCCTCGCGCACTTCAATCTGCGTACCGATCTGACGTAACAAAGCGTTTAAGGATGTTATATCGGATAAGAACGGAATATTTTTTATTGTAACGGGTTCATCAGTCAAGAGCGAAGCGCAGATAATCGGCAAGGCAGTATTTTTTGCACCGCTGATATAAACTTTACCGAATAATTTTCTGCCGCCGACAATTTTAATTTTATCCATAATACTAGTCCTTTTTTTGTTTTAGTTTAGCAATTTCTTCCTGTTGTTTTTTACGTTTAGCAATATTTTTTTTGAGGGCATCGGCTTCTTTTTCAAAGCGAATTTGTTTTGCTGTTTTTTGTTGTTTAGCCATAGTCAATATCTTTCACCTGTTCATTCACATACGGCATGGTAACAAAATTTTTTTGCGCAGACAAGTTCTGCATTTGATTAATCACAAGTTATATGCAAGAACATTTTAAAATAGAAAGCTATCATATACCGCCAAAAGCGGATTATCGCACCGGCATTAAAAAAAATAAAAAAAGTTCTTGCATTTTATTTTTTATGTGTTATTAAAGAACATGTTCGCAAGATATGCGGGTATAGCTCAGGGGTAGAGCGCAACCTTGCCAAGGTTGATGTCGTGGGTCCGAATCCCATTGCCCGCTCCAATAAAGACGTAAGATGTTGTTCTTACGTCATTTTTTTTACAAAATATCCGAGCAGAGGT
>JAFVEP010000066.1 GCA_017475935.1 Alphaproteobacteria bacterium | reverse complement strand
CCTTTTGGACGCCACTATTGGGTTAATTCAGTTAATATCGGAACCATAAACGGCGGATATCAAATTAATCGTGTAAGTGATATGGCAGTGGCACAATTGGATTTTAGGTTGGTGGACGGATTGGATAGTAAACAAGTTGCAAAAATATTAAATGATTGTTTGGTTGGTAAAACACGTTATGAAATGCGTTTTGAAACAGGCTTTGTGAATGAAGATCGCAACAATCCGGTTATCAAGGAATATCAACAAATAGTAGAAGATGTTATTAATAAAAAAGTAAGTTTTTTGCGTGACGGTAGAATGTCAAATTCCGGTATGCTGAAAGATAAAAAAGGCGCTTCTGTTATTTTACATAGCTACAGTGGTGGCGGATATCATGCCGAAGATGAATGGGTAGATATAAAATCCGTCAAACAGCTTTATAATATTCAAAAGAGATTTGTTGAAAAATTTTCTCGCAAGCGATAGTTTATCAGAAAATTACTCACATAAAACCTTATCAATACAGATAAATAAATCGTATAAGATAACATATGCAAAAAGTATAGAAAACTACATCGTCTGATAGTTTCCTTCACCAATAAAATATAAAGCACCCCAAAGCGGGTGTTTTATATTTTAAATGACGAAGTCAGAAGAGATTTGAACTCGTAGAGAGAGTTCGACTACAAGCGAGAGGCGGGCGAAAGAACGCCGGTGAGCGAAGCGAATGAGCGCCTGTGCGGCCGAATGAAATGAGGTCAATCTCGTTGGGATCACCAATAAAAACAACAGCCTGTAAAACGGCTGTTTTTTTTAATGACTTTCCGGCTGTGCAGATGTTGATTTTGGGTTGAAAAAATAATTATGATCGTTTATAGTCAGGTAGATTTAACGAAAAATGGAATAAAATAATGGCAAACGAAACAAATATTCACAGAGAATCAAGACTGGCTAAATTAAAAACTTTGCAAGATATGGGTTATAATCCTTATCCGTATCGGTTTGTGCCGAATGCATACGCGGCAGATCTGCATGAAAAATACAAAGATTTAGCTGACGGGACAGATACACAAGATCGGGTTGTGATTGCCGGACGGGCAATGGCCGTGCGTAACAGCGGTATGTTTATTGATTTAAAAGATAAAAGCGGCAAAATTCAGGCGTTTTGCTACAAAAAAATATTGTCTGAAGAAGATCAGGCAAAATTGAAGTGTGTTGATGTCGGTGATATGGTCGGTATCAGCGGCTTTATCCGCCGCACGCCGCGCGGAGAATTAACCGTAGCCGCGGAAAAATTCGATATTATTGCCAAATCTTTGCAACCTTTGCCGGAAAAATTTCATGGCCTGACAGATACGGATGCGCGCTATCGTCAGCGTTATGTTGACTTTATTATGAATGACGACAGCAAAAATATTTTTAAGACTCGATGCCATATTACTTCTGCGGTCAGAAGATATTTTGAAGATCATGAGTTTTTGGAAGTGGAAACGCCGATGCTGCATCCGATTATGGGCGGAGCTAATGCTAAACCGTTTATCACACATCACAATGCTTTGGATATGGATTTGTATCTGCGTATTGCGCCGGAACTTTATTTGAAAAAATTAGTCGTCGGCGGATTCGATCGCGTATTCGAAATCGGCCGCAATTTCCGAAACGAGGGCATTGATAAAAATCACAATCCGGAATTTACCGGACTGGAAGCTTATCAAGCATATGCCGATTATAATGATATGGCGGATTTGATTGAAGATTTACTTCGTTTTGTGGCTCAGCAAGTCCTCAAGTCTGACAAATTGATGATCGGGGAAACGGAAGTGGATTTATCCAAGCCGTTCAAAAGAGCGTCGATTGTTGATCTGATTAAAGAAAAAACCGGCGTTGATATGCTGTCGGCGCAAACATTGAGCGAAGCACAGGATTTAGCAAAGTCTGTCGGTGTTGATGCTTCCGGTTGTACCTGTTGGGGAAAAGTTGTTCAGGAAATTTTTGATGAAAAAGTTGAACAATCTTTAATTGAGCCGACATTTGTCATGGATATGCCGAAAGATGTATCGCCGCTGGCTAAAACACATCGCAGCAATCCGCGTTTGGTGGAACATTTTGATGCCTATCTGGGTGGTATGGAAATCGGTTGTGCGTACTCGGAATTATCCAATCCGTTGGAACAGCGTGAACGCTTTGAAGCAGAAGTTGCCGCGCGCGAAAATGGTGATGATGAAGCTCAAATGCTTGACGAAGATTTTATCAATGCACTGGAAAACGGTTTTCCGCCGTCCGGAGGTATGGGAATGGGGATTGATCGCTTGGCGATTTTGTTTACCGGTGCCGATACGATTCGCGACGTAATTGCTTTTCCGACGCTAAGAAAGAAAGATTAACGGATGAAGTATTTAAATAAAGGTTCTGTTTTTATTTCGGTTTTGCTTTTTTTAGCGCTGATCGAGGGGAGTGTGCTGATTTATGATCTGTTTCATCCGTTCAGAAATGAGTTTACTTTAGACAGCTATACACAAGAAATCGCTCCGCGCGATACGAAGGTTAAACCTTTTCTGTTTGAGGAAAAATTTGCCGATCAGGTGGATCACATTGCCGCACAATATGCGCAGGAAATGAGCGATGATTTGTTTCATAAAATTGTCGGACAGCTTAACGTATCACCAAAACAAACGGAAGACAATCTTTCCCTTTTTGAAGATGAAATTAAAGAAGACGATACCATAAATGCGGAAGATCTGCCGGAAAATTTATTGCCGCCGGCGGACAAAGAAGCACATGAGCCATTAAATGCGCCGGTTAATTCGACAGCAAATGAAAATAAACCTTTAATCGCCGTTGTCATTGATGATATGGGAATTAGTCCTGCACATACAAAGGCAATTATTGATATTCAAAAACCGATGACAGCTTCGTTTTTGACTTATGATCCGGCCGGACGTAAGCAGGTTCAGGCGGCAAAAGATGCCGGTTTTGAAGTTATGCTTCATGTTCCGATGATGCCGCACTCGCGCAAATTTTTGGCGCCGATTACACTCGCGCCGGAAATGTCTAAGGAACAAATTCAAACGGAATTGAAGAAAATGATTGCACGCTATGAAGGAATGGGGATGCGCGGGATTAATAATCATATGGGCAGTCTCTTTACGGAAACACCGGAAGCCATGTCGGCCGTGATGGAAATTTTGCAGCAAAAAGAAATGTTTTTTCTCGATTCTTTAACCACCGGAAAATCGGTCGGACGCCGGACAGCCAGACAATACGGCGTTGCATTTTTGTCGCGCGATGTGTTTTTAGATAATGAAAATAATTATGATTACATCATGGGACAATTACACCAAACAGAAAAAATTGCCGCAAAAAAAGGTTATGCCGTGGCCATCGGACATCCGCACGATCAAACGGCGAAAGCCTTGAAAGATTGGGTGGAAACACTGGAAGAAAAAGGGTTTGTTTTGGTGCATATTTCCGATTTGATCAATAAAAAATAAAATTCGTGAAAAAAACACTTGACGCGGTGAAAAAATACCAGTATATATGCTTATGAATTTTATGTGGTCCCATCGTCTAATGGTTAGGACATCACCCTTTCACGGTGGCAATATGGGTTCGAGTCCCGTTGGGATCACCAATACAAACGGCAGGCATTAAAACTGCCGTTTTTTCTTTTATTTTCAAGTATTTATCTTGGTTCGAATGTTGTATTTTTAAAAACTGCGATTTTGGGAAATTTTACGAACTCATTATGGCAACAATGCAATAAAATCAAACATTTAAGTAGTTGGAGTACGGTATGGTTGTGGTACACATTTGACTTGGTTGATGTAATAATTTTTCACCAAAATGGGAAAGGAAATAGTCAAACCTTTGCAAAATCTTCTGAGGTTCACAATTTATCAAGTATTATATATTCAGCCACAAATCGCACCATAACAGCCGGATTTTGTGTGGGTTATAAGTTGCAAGCGAAAAGGTAAAATGAGTGTCTTAGGGCGGTTTAATGGCTCTTTGTTTTAAAAGGTATTGTTTTTTATTTTTATTAGTGTAAAATAGAGGGTAGATATGCCGTATTAGCATATTTAGACCCGTGTGGTCGGAGCCTTCATAAGCTCTTATTACCTTCGGTATTAGGATTTATACCGTGATTGCTATGTAGTCGTTTCGGCGATGAATAGTAAATAAACCCAGGTCATATTATATGGTCTGGGAGCTTTGAGCGGATGTCCAAGGATTTTATGTCAAAATGAAATCTGAAAGGCTTAAAGGATCATTTAAGGTAATATGATTTATGAACTCTCCAGACCACCTGAAATATGGTGGTTTATTTTTGTCAAATGGTTGACAAACAGTATGTAATGTGCTAATATAGCGACAAAATGGAGAACTTTATGGCTGATGTAACAGAAGTTTTGAATAAAGCCGAAAACAAAGAAGAGCTTAAAGCTGTTCTCCCATTAGGCGCGAAACAAGAATCAGAGATTTTTCAACAAATAACTGCCGAACTCGCTCAGCAAAATGATTTTGAGGCTTTCTTAAATAGAAAGGTTTATTTTGATAATCGCGATTGGACTTATGGTCAGTTTTTATATAAACATTGCTTTGATGAAGTTCAGAAATTTACCTATAAATGCAAAGATTATTTTGATGGTAAACCGGTGGTAAATTTTGGTGAAACAGAAAAGAATTTGGCACAAAAAGTTGCCTTCATTTTTTCCAATAATTTAGCGCAGCCGGATGGTGTTTTGCAAACTGAAAAACTCAAAGAGCTTGATATATTTAACGGCGACAAAGAAAAAGAAGCTTTTTATCAAAATTTGTTTGCTAATTCTAATCGCTCGTTTGAGGGAAATCCGTGCTATTGGCATCCGGTTTCGCAATATCAAACTTTGGTTATTGAAAATGAGCTCTCAAAAATTGGAATGAATACAGGTCAGATACGCGATTTAATGGTTCATTGCGAAAAGGAAAGAGAAAAAGCCGAAAGATTTTATAAAGATAATATGCCGACAGAATTTGTGCATAATTCAAAAGTTCCGCCTGAAGAAATGGATAATACCGTTCAAACAAGATTGCGTTCTGTTGATTCCGCTATCACAACGCAAAAATACTGCTTTATAGCCGAGCCGAATTCATTTCATTCCGGACTGCCGATGCAAGGTGATAAAGAATTTAAGAGCTGGCCGCGATTTAGCCCGAAAGTTATGGCTTTTCAGATGTCAGCGACTGAGTTTGCCGATAAAACAAAGGATTCATACAATTATAAAATTGATATGTCGCAAAAAGATGCAATTCAGCCTTGTATTCCGTTATGGGGCGGTGCGCCAAGCGAATGGGTTAGTGTTAAAGATTTAAGCAACTCTCCGGATGTTGAAAAAGAAACATTGCAGGATTTACAAAAACAAGGAATGAAATTTTATCTTGTGCCTGATAAAAAGGACTGGGATTTGCTCCGCCAAGCCGAAAATTTATCTGAACAAGATGAGGAAACATTTATGCAAAAGTTGTGTCAAGAAGGCAAAGCAGTGCTGTTTGATAATGAAAATAAAGAAAATCAGATAGCTACGGAGTTTAATTCATTGATATTACAAGAAATTACTGAACACAGACAGGAATTAAACCAAAGGAAACGAAAATTTTCAGCCTTTAAAGAACGTATTTTGAATCAAAAAAGCGATGTAAAAAATGAAAATATAAATTCAATTATCAACCATTACTTTAATAATAAAAGGACAAACTCATGAAACTTTATCACTATGTTACCAAAGGCAATAATGTTTTAGAAAAAGGATTGTTGTCGTTTGCAAAAAATCCGAATGCTGATTTACATT
>JAFVEP010000065.1 GCA_017475935.1 Alphaproteobacteria bacterium | reverse complement strand
GTGTGCAAGCGCTATTTTGCTTGCTGGCGTCCGGTGTGGCAAAACGGTTACCGCTATCATCGGCGAATGGTTTTCCATTGGGAACCGATTGTGGAATTGGGGTTTGAGTGTTATTTGCCGGCAATACGCAAAAATAAACAATACCGGCGCGGACAGTTTCAAACGATTATTTTGACGGCACTTGATGTTGAAAACCTAAAAATGCTCATCGGAATGTGTTTCAACCGTAAGCCGGAAAGTGTTATTTTGAGTGATTCCGGCGATGTGTTTGTGGAAGGTGAATATGCCTGGCGCTGGCGATTAACTACAGACGGATATCTGGAATATTATCTCCCAACCGACGATGATTACGATATTTGGTCATCAGCCGCATTTAATAATAGAAAATAACGAATTTAACCATTTTTGACAAAGATATTGCACTTAGATAATATTTGTTTTACAATGCAGTATAATCTTAATATTAGGACAAATGAAAATGTATGAGGTAATATTACAGCATCGTGGCTTAGGAAAATATAAAGTAATCCGCGGTAGAGATGAAAATGAGGTTAGAGCAAGAGCAGAAGAATTAAAAAATCGCTGGGATGATCAGTATGCCACTATTCTTAAAAATGAAAATGGTGAAGAAACAGCGCAAATATTATCTCAAGCAGCTCATGATAAGGTTTCCTTATTGCAAAATTATCTTAAAGAGTCATTGTATATAAATTATGTATTAAATAAAGACGAAATAAAACAAGCAGAGACGAGAAATGTTCCTGTATTACAGCAAGAAGAATATTCTACATCACCAAATGAAAAAGATAAAAAATATTATAAAAAAGTTCAAAGAATACCTAATAATTGTTTGATTTTGCTTTATTTGATTCTGATTATTATTACTACTCGATGGCTTGGTCCTATCTACGGATATGGTCTTTCTTTTTTTGCCTCTTTGATTGGAGATATTTTGATATTAGGGATAATTCTAGGTATTACTGGTGAGAAAACAGTATTCGCTAAAGATTTATACTTGCAAGATAAGGAAACTTGGGAAAATGAATGTAATACTGTAGATTTAAAAAACACGGAAATAAGAGAAAAATTTGAGGAAGATTTAAAATTATGGCAAGAAGAAAAAGATAGAAACGATCAAGAGGTAGACGATATATTCGAGGCATATCATAATGGAGAAGAAGATGGAGTAATATCTATTGCTGATGCATGTTTACAAAAATTGCCTCAGATAACAGAAGAACAAAGGGAAACTAGTATTAATTACAACTCTGAAAACAAAATACTGGTAGTAAATTATTTTCTCCCAACTCTTGAGGAATTTCATAAATTACCTAAAGAGATTAGATATATCAAATCAAAGGAAGAGACTAAGACAACATATTATCCCGACAGTTTTGTTAAAAAATTGTATGACAATTTAGTTTATAAAATTATATTCGCCGTTGTAAATGCAATTTATTCAGGTGATGTAATGAAACGAATAGAATCTGTAGTTGTTAATGGCTATATAGACACTCTTGATACATCCTTAGGTAGGCAAATAACCCTTTGCACCACTAGTCTACTTGTGAGCAGAGAGGCTTATAATGAATTGAATCTTGAACTAATAGACCCTAAAGAATGTTTCAAGAGATTAAAAGGATTATCAACCATTCAATTACCGAACAAAATTCCTGTAAAGCCAATTATGCAACTAAACAGAGAAGATAAGCGTTTTGTAGAATCATATGGAGTTGCTAGTAATATAGACGGACAAACAAATTTAGCATCTATGGACTGGCAAGATTTTGAAAATTTAATTCGTGAATTATTTGAAAAGAAATTTAGCCGTCATGGAGGCGAATGCAAAGTAACTCAAGCAAGTCGTGATGGTGGAGTTGATGCAATAGCATTTGATCCTGATCCAATTCTTGGGGGCAAAATAATTATTCAGGCAAAAAGATATACAAATATTGTTGGTGTATCTGCTGTCAGAGATTTATATGGAACACTTATAAACGAAGGAGCGAGTAAAGGCATATTGATAACAACATCAGATTATGGAAGTGATGCTCATAAATTTGCAGAAGGAAAACCATTAGTTTTGATTAATGGCAACAATTTACTGCAACTTCTGGAAGAGGAACTACAGACAAAGGCTTATATTAATATTTCCGAAGCAAAAAAAATGTTAAAAGAAATGGATAAATAGTTTTTATGTTGAATAAATATAATCGCAAAATTTAAAAGGCGGTGGGGGAATGCCACCGCCTTTTCTGTTTTAATGGTCGGGGCGACGAGATTGGCTTGATTTTTTGTAAAAAAATCTGCGCCGCTGCGTCGGCTATGCCTTACGGCATCGGCACACCCCGTGTGCCTTAGCCTCCTTGTCAAACACGCTTCTTCGCGTGTTCTAATCCACTCACTTCGTTCTTTAAAACAGAAAAGGCGGTGATAAACACCGCCTTTTCTGTTTTAATGGTCGGGGCGACATGATTCGAACACGCGACATCTTGGTCCCAAACCAAGCGCTCTACCAGCCTGAGCTACGCCCCGTCAACAGAACCATATATTTACACCATATTTTTCAATTTGCAAGCATTTTTTTCGTATATGCTAACATTGTCAGGGAAACACCACCCACTTATTCTTACACCACCGAAGAATTGTTACATCTGATTTTTTCTCGAACAAATCCGTCTATTTAATCACGCCGCAGGCAATTCTGGCCCCGCCTCCACCTAACGGCAGCGGTTCATCGCTATAATTATCCCCACCGGCATGAACGATCACCGAACGATTTTTAATTTCTTCAACGGTAACATTCGGTAAATAAAACTGCGTTGTCACATGACCGGCCTCATCAGCATTCAATGCCGGCATATCACCGCGATGCCCGTGACCATGTGGCCCCAAATGTTTACCGGTGTGATCCGGATCAAAATGCCCGCCGGCAGCCAATGCCGGTTCCATTTTTCCCTCTTTCATCATCGGCCGGCAATCCGGATTTTCGTGAATATGAAAACCATGTTCTCCCTTCGGCAAACCGCTCAGATTTACTTTAACCAAAACTCCCTGATCAGTATCCGCAAAAGAAACCGTGCCGATTTTATCTTCCAAGCCGCTCTCGTTTGTTCGGTAAACATCCGCAACAGCTTCCGGCGCTTTATCGGCCGCACATCCCATTAAAATCGTCATGAGTATCAACCATCCTTTCTTCATTTTCCCCCTTCATTCATATAGGCTTTAATCTTTCTGCGCCTATATAACCGATGGGATATATCTGTTGATAACCCTGTGCATAACTAAGATTTTTACTTATTTTTCAATAAGTTAATAATCAAAAACTCTGACTTTGTTCCGGTTTTGAATTTAATCGCCCAGTCCGAAAGTCCGGAAGTCACGACAAAATCGGTTGCATCACGTCTTTCATGACCATATATTTTATCATTAGCGCCGATCCATTTACCCACATAATTAAACGGGAAAAGCTGTCCGCCATGTGTATGTCCGGATAAGACCAAATCGACACCAGACTTTTGTTGACGAGCGTAATCTGCCGGTTGATGATCAGCTACAATCACATATTTTTCCTGATCCAGCTCTTCTTGCCACTGCGCCATCGTTTTGCGCCGGCCGCCGAGTTCTTTTTCCACCGAAAAATCTTTTCTGCCGACCACATAATACATATCATCGACTAAAACCGCTTCATCACGCAAGACTTTAACACCATTTTTTTCAAGTTCGGCAACCAACTCCTGCGCGCTGAACCCGCGATATAGCGGCCCGTAATAGCCGGCGTCATGATTACCAAAAACAAAGAAAACCCCGTACTTTGTCTTAAGTTTTCCAAGCGCACGCGCGCTGTCAATCATATCCTGTCTTGATGTGTCATCGTCAACAAAATCACCGGCGACAATCACCATATCGGGATTTTGCGCCTGTATAGCTTGCATATGCTCGGAAAATCCATCGGCATGAAACGTTGTTCCCATATGTGAATCGGCAAACATAGCGATTTTAAGCGGCTGAACATTTTTTTGTGTGCCTAAATCATATGTTGTTTGCCACACGTGATGATCCAAATACCAGCCGCACAGCAATGCGCTGACACTCAGAGCAATGGCGCACACTCCGGCGTAATACCTTTTAAAGGGCGCACCTCTGTACTTGCGGACCAAACTGAAAACCAAATCGCATAAAAGCCAAATCATGGCAAAGTAAATCGCGCAGACCACCGCGTTCATAAAATTAAGCAGCATCCCTATCAGCCCGAAAAGTCCGAACACCAAAACAACTCCGGCGGCTTGACGAACTTTCGGTTTGTTAAAAAAAATGTTCTGCATAAAGCCGAAGCGACACACTCTGTTGCTGACATAAAGCAAAGCCGAGCCGGTCAAAGCCAGCGTTGTCCACATAATCACAATCCATAGCGTCATGCCAATACCTTTCTTATCTGTTTGCAGACAGTATAATTTTTAGAGTGTACTCTATGTCAAGCTTTTTTTCCGCAAAAAAGCCCTAATTCAAATAAGCCATATGTCGGAAATGTCAACAGCAACTGGCTGACAATATCCGGCGGAGTTAAAAACGCCGATAGGATCAGAATCCCGACAAAAACATACGCCCGTTTTGTTTTGACTGTATCATAGCTGACAATATGCGTTCGGATCAAAGCGTAGGTTATCAGCGGAAATTGAAACATAACACCGAACACAACAGAAAGCCACAACGTTAAAGATAAAATATTTCCGATGCCAAACAACGGTTGCAAATGATCACTCACAAAGCTCAGGCCGAAACGAATCACCATCGGTAGAATCAAAAACAGGCAGAACAACACCCCGATCACAAACAGTCCGCTTGATGACAGGATAATCGAACGAATAAATTGCCGTTCGTGTTCATACAGTGCCGGTACGACAAAATTCCAAATTTGTTTTGCCAGATAGGGAAAACACAGCACAATATCCAAAACCAAAGCTGTTTTAATCTGCAGAATAAAAACTTCCATCGGTGCAAAATAATTTAAAACAACCTCGTTTTGCCCCATAATCACAGCCATAATCATATCCATGGCATATGGTGCGGCAAAGAACATCGGTATAATGCCGATAGCCAGTGCCGACAAACACTTCAGAAGCATCTGTCTAAATGCTTCCAAGTGTTGGATCACGGTTTCCTGATTGTCTGTACTCATTATTTTCGAGTGGTTTTTCGAGTTGTTGTTTTTTTCTTGGCCGGCGCTGTGCGTGTTTTGCGCGGCATTTTTTTCGTTTGACGATCTTCTTGTGCCGCTTTTTCAACTTCCGCTTTAAATTCGCTTACTTCATTTTGCAATGCTTGCTTGGCTTTTTTATATTCCGCTTCAGCTTTACCTAATCCACGCGCCAACTCGGGAACTTTTTTCCCGCCGAAAAGCAGCAAAACGACCACTAAAATTAAAACAATTTCCGTAACACCCAATGACATATATTTACTCCTAACTTAACAAGGTTTGTTTTTCGGTAGCATCCATGCTGATCGCCTTCACCGGACACGAACTGGCGCAAGCACCGCAACCGATACATTGATCAAATCTGATAATCGGGAAAGCCCCCTTGGTTTTAATAATAATTTGCCGCGGACACTTGCGTGCACATAAGCCGCACTTCACACAAATGCTTTCATCAACAACCGCCGTAGCAATTTTGGTTTTTTGTTTTTCAGCCAGTGTAATGTGCTTGATTGCTCCCGACGGGCAAACTTCCGAACAACGATGGCAATCGTAGGCACAGTATGTATCGCTATAATCCAAATGCACAAACGGTGTTTCCATCGTGGCTTTTTTAATAATCTGCCGCGGACAATTCTGCACACAAAGATTACAGTTCAAGCACTTATTGGCAAAATCGGTAATATTCCCCGCACCGGCCGGTATCACGGCATTTTTAAAATTAACCACAGCTTTTTTCATCAAATCGAGTCCGCCTTTGAAGGCCGCAAAAAAGGCTAAAGCAACCCCTCCGCTAACCAGAAGCTGGCGGCGTTTTAAGCTAAACGGTTTCGGATTTTCCCGTTTTGTTCCGTAATAGATTGCCCCTTGCGGACAAACCGGCAAGCATTGAAAGCACTTAAGACAAAGTTCGTTATTCAATTTTCCGTTCTTCGGATTGATACACGCCGCCGGACATTGTCTGGCACAAGTCATACACGCTTTGCATTTCGTCGGATCAATATGAATTTTAAAAAGCGAAAATCGGGATAAAAAGCCCAGAACCGCACCGACAGGACAAATATTGGTGCAGAAAAATCTCTTTTTGAAAAAGACCAGAAGCGTCAAACAAAAAATAAACATCACTCCGTAAAACGCTCCGCTCAACGCGTTTCCGGCCAACGAATACGGATCGACCATCCGCATCAAAAAAGCTGTTCCGCCCAAAAGCGAACCGAACAAAAGTGCAGCACACACGTATGTCACGGTGCTGCGGTGCGATCTTTGATATAATCTGTAACGATAAACCGGTTTAAACAAAAACATTAAAAGTTCTTGAAAAATGCCGAGCGGACAAAGAGTAGAACAATAAATCCGGCCAAAAATCAGCGTTAACACAATGAGTAAAATAAACAAAAATACACTGATGCCGACACCGGTCACAAGGCTGCTTTGCAAAGCTGCCGTAAACTGCATATCAAATATTTTAAGCGGATAAAACTTAAACACAAATGCCAGCAAACTTAAAACACCGACAACAATAGCAATGCTGATACGTAAACGCTTTAACAACCGGTTATTCATGGCTTTCTCCTTTTTAATCTGCCACTCTGTCTGCTCATCATATGTCATTAATCTCAAAAAAATCGTTAACAATCGCAGGGGTTTTGCAAATTGTTCTTGACTTAGAGTATACTTGAAGAATTAAATTAATGACGTAACAGATATAAAAAAGGAAACAAATAATGAAAAAATTCATCAAACAGATCATCATCTGTCTCATTTTTATCACATCAACATTTAATGTCCATGCGGAGGAAAATATGGTTAAAAATACAAAACCTTTGGTTGTTTATTTTCAAAAACCGGCGAACAATACAGTGTCGGCAACATCACGACAGGCAACACGGCAATTATTGCCCAAATGATTGCCGATGCCACCAACGCCGATGTTTTTGAAGTTAAAGTCAAAAACGATAACTATCCGACGGCTTATAAAGCCTTGACCGAAGTAGCTCTGCAAGAAAAGAAATCCGGCGCGCGGCCTGAATATGTCGGCGAAGCACCTGATTTCGACAATTACGACGTTATTTTCGTCGGCACACCGAATTGGTGGTCAGATATGCCTATGGTTTTGTACACTTTCATTGAAGCCCATAATTGGCAAAACAAAACGGTTGCGCCGTTTGTCACACATGAAGGCAGCGGATTATCTTCCATCCCGGAAAAAATCCGTTCCGCTACCGGTGCAAACGTTACGGACGGTCTGGCTGTTTATGGTCATGATGCCCAAAACAATCGTGAAAAAGCAAACAAGGCTGTACAAAACTGGTTAAAAGAAATCGGATTTTAAGCTAAAATTTCGCTGACTTTATGAAAAAACATCCCCGCTGCCAACGGAGATGTTTTTTTATCAACCATTGTTCATTCCAAAATATTAGGGCTCGGCTTCTTTTTTTGATCTTTTTCTTCCGGAACAATGATGCCGGCCCGACGAAAACTGAATATTTCATTTTGTGTCACAATCAAATGGTCAAACACCTCAATTTCCATCGCTTGTGCAACCGTACAAATCTGATTAGTCACAAATTTGTCCGCATCAGACGGCTTACAATTTCCGTCCGGATGATTATGTGCTAAGATGATGGTTACCGCTTTATGTTCAATAGCTGCTCTGATAATTTCCCGCGGCGGTGCGGAAGTTTTATTGATTGTACCGACGCTCAATATTTTTTCACCTTTATATTTTTTCTCATCATCAAAAAAGAACACGCGAAATTCTTCCACCTGATTGTATGCCATTTGTTGACGACAATAATCTTCAAATTGCTCCCAATAGGTAATCACCGGTTCATCACAGTTGGCAAAAAACAAGCTTGAAGCACGAAGCGAACAGGTTAAAACCAATTTCAAACAAGTGATGGCACTGTCTCCGAGTCCGAAATTTTCCTGCAATTCTACGATCGGCGCATGAAGCAAACTGTACAAATCTTTGTAGTGAGCCAACAATTTTTTGGCGATCGGTTTCACATCACGGCGCGGAATAGCCATCATAAGCAGCAACTCAATTAATTCATAATCGGCCATGCTGGCACCTTCGTCAGCCATAAACCTTGCCCGTAACCGACTTCGGTGTCCCAAATAATCCGGTTTAATATCGCTATCTTTTGTCGTCCCAGTCATATGTACCTCTCAAGTCAGATATAAGGAGGTTTATCAAGGCCTTTCGGCGAATATGTAAACACTTCAACGCCGTCTTTTGTCACGCCCATAGAGTGTTCAAATTGCGCTGACCATGCGTGATCACAAGTCACTGCCGTCCATCCGTTAGATAAAATAACGCCGTCTTTTTTACCCAAATTAATCATCGGCTCAATCGTAAAGAACATACCTTCTTCCATAATCGGGCCTGTTCCTTTACGACCACAATGCATCACATTCGGTGCATCATGAAAAACTTTACCCAAACCATGTCCGCAAAACATATCGACGACCGAATACCCATATTTATGCGCATATTCTTCAATCACCGCACCGATATCGCCGAAATGCGCTCCCGGTTTAACCACATCAATACCGCGCATCAAACATTCATACGTTACTTCACATAAGCGTTTTCCTTTGACTTTCGGTTTTCCGGCAAAATACATCCGGCTGGTATCGCCGTAATATCCGTCGACAATAGCCGTCACATCAATATTGAGAATATCTCCGTCTGCCAATTTTCGTTCATAGTCCGGAATGCCGTGACAAATAACCTGATTAATGGAAATACAAGTGGCTTTCGGATATCCGTGATATCCCAAACAGGCTGACACCGCCCCTTTACTTTCCATAAATTTAAGGCATAAATCGTCCAACTCGCCAGTCGTAATTCCGACCTGTACATAATCTGTTATATAGTCCAAACACTCGGCCGCGACTTTACCGGCTTTGCGCATTCCTTCAAAATCCTCAGGATTATCATATATTTTGATGCCATTTTTATTTGTATACATTAAAAAAACTCCTAACACCTATATAATATGACATATACTATCTCTTGTCAAAAAACAAGCGTTAAGAGTTTAAGATCACAATATATTTTTAATAGCCTTCGTTTTTCTTGCGCCGCGCTTCTTTCATTTTTGCGGCTCTTTCCCTACGCGCCCGATCACGTTCACGATTTTTTTCTTTGCGTGCCGCTCTGGCCGGCGTTTGCGGTTTTTCTTCCTGAGCGTGTCTTTCACGATTAGACTGATAAGGAAAAGTATTTGCTTCCTCTTGCAGTGCTTTTTCTCTTATTTTCTCCTCATTCGTAACAACATTTTCAAGCGGTTTACTTTCATCATGGAGTTGATACAAATTCTGTATAACGTTATAATCTTTATCTACCAAGGCATAGTCATAGATTCTGTACTTACCAAATCCACCGATATCATTTTCGGTCACGGAGATAAAACGTTGTTTTTCAAGCGGTTTTCCTTCTATTTTCTTTGTTCCGTTGACACTAACTTCTATTTCATCAGTGTTGTAGCAAATAGCAGGCATACCTCCGGCATCCCTAGCCACTTTGGCTGTATTATTCAGCTGTCGGCGATCACCGTGAATCGGAACAAAGAAAATATCCTTATTTGTCGGCGCACGATTTTGCAAAATCATTTTAATAAAAGCGATTGTTTCAGACCGCACGGCATGACCTGTCCGTTGCATCAAGGCGGTTTCAAACTTACCGGTATTATTGGCCGATTTATTTTCGATAACAACGGCGCCCAACGCGGCCAAACGCTGATACATGGCTCGAACTTGTTTGCCGTTAATCGCTTCAATGCATCTCTGGCGCGCCAAAACCAAAGTGTACGAATCTATCGTAAAGTCCGGATGTCCCGTTTCGCCTTTTCCTTTAATTTTTCCCTTCGGACTGACGGAAACTTTTTGTTGTTCACTCATTTTATACAAGCCGGACTTTTTACCTTTTTTAGATTCGGCAAACGCACCGCTCGGAATAATATAACGTTTTTCTTTCGGATATTTGCTCAAATAAGCCTGTGCATTGGCATTTTTCAAATCTCCGCTTGAAAAGACCGTATCATCATAGTCATGGATACCGGCTTTTTGCATCGCTTTGAAAGCCAGTTTTGCCCAATATCCGTCAATAAATACTTTGCGGCCGGTTTGTTTTGCCGCTTCCAAATCAATCGCCATATTCTGCAAACTACGCGAAATAACGGCAGAAATAACTTGTTTATCTTCGTGTTTTTGTATTTGTTCAACTGTATTATTGACCGCTGTTTCAAAGTCAACCAAATACTCATCTGTATTATCCGTGGAGGTTGAGTCGAGCAAAACATGCGTGACCGGTTTATCTTTCAAAAACGCGGCAAATTTAGTTTCATCAAATCCCGGTCCGATCGGCGAATCACCCAAACGATAATCGCCCGGATCAATGATACCGGCATTAAGTTTACCTTCCAGCGTTGTTTTCATATAAAAGCCCATCGCGCCGACTGTCGAGTGCGAAACATTAAACGGAGCAACCGTAAAATTATCGGCAATTTGCACATTTTGACCTTCTTCAACGGCAATAACCTGAGGAATTTTTTCCGCGCTGACACCGCCTTCTTTAAAGGCTATATCCAGCAGTTCTTTTGTAAATTTACTGGTATAAATCGGCGGAAATTCAAAGCCGGCACGCGCCAAATGCACGAGTCCGCCGATATGATCTTCATGGCAATGTGAAATAAACATGGCATCAACCGGCATAGAGGCTTTATTTTGGCGATTATTGAAATACGTACGCACATCCGGAACAATTGCATCCATTCCCGTCCATTCCGGCGGAAAGAGCGCACCCAAATCAATCATCACCCGCACATCTTTGCCATTTTCATGGTGTTCGACAATAAAGCTGTTGCCGCCGATTCTTTCTTCATTATTTCCACCTAAAAAATTGATTTTCGTGCCGTTTTGCCGAGCCATGTCTTTTCTCCCTTTGTTTCAATCTATCCCTCATTGTACATCATTTTTGACAAAAATCAATCTTTTTTCCCACAATATTGAAATTTTTTTTCGCGTTATTATCTAGAGCAAAGAAATAAGCTAATTTGACATCGGGAGGTTAAAAATGTTTGCAAAATCATATTTCAATTTCATATTCAGTTTAGTCACGGTATTAATAACAGCCGGATTATGCAGTTATTTTAACAACATCGGTATGGATAATTTTTATTCCGACATCAAATTAGCGGCATTAAATCCGCCGAATTATGTTTTTCCGATCATGTGGACAATTTTATACGTCTTACTGGTTATTGCGTTTGATCTGGTTTTAGAAAACAAAGAAAAATCCGCCTCTGCGGTAGCCGGCAGTTTTATTTTCAATATGTTTCTGCAAGTTTTATGGTGCTATGTTTTTTTCGGCAAAGGTTATTTTCTGATTGGATTTTGGGTTATTTTAGCCTTGATTCTTTCGACGGCATTTTTGCTTTATCAGTTTTATCAGCGCCACAAAGGTGCGGCATACATGATCGTTCCGTATTTTCTGTGGTTACTGTTTGCCGCTTATTTAAACTGGGCTGTTTATGATTTGAACGGCGCCTCCGTTTTGTAAGAACGAAACGGTCACCATTCCAAACCGACAATCATAATCCGTCACCCCTATTTCTCGCTTGCAAAGCGAAAAATTCAAGGGGTCTCCCGAACATTGAAGATGCCCTGACCTCGTGTGTCCCACACTCGGAGGCATGACATAATAGAGAGTTCTTATCATTAAAACAACACCTCCGGAAAGTACCGGAGGTGTTGTTCCAACAAAAGCGAATCGATAACTACCACACTTCGTTATACTTCAACTGCGGATCGTTAAGGAATTTACGATATCTTTCTTGTATAGTGTTGCCCTTGTCCCAAGGAGTTGCATTAGAGCCATGAAAGGAATTAGCCCCCGTCATATCCGCTTGCGGAATAGTCATTACCCCGTCACCTACCCCAACACGATCAAAGTAGCAGTATGTCGTCGCATAACCGGCAATCGATTGCGTAGTAATCGGCACTAAATTCCAATATATTGTGCTTTTAGTAATGGGATCTTTATAGTTCTCTTTAGTTGTCCTACCATCATATGTATCCGAATTGTTAGCATACGGATAACCCATAATAACTTTCCATAACGTTGCATTCTTTTGTGAATCTGGAACAGCTGCTGTATAAAGCTGATCATTCAAAGTTACCATTTGCGGCAATGTCACTTTGTTTTTTCCATTTTCATCAACAACAACCTCCACATTAAGCTCATCTTCATATTTAATGGGTTTACCCTCTTCCTTTGTAGCATAAGCCACTGTACCGCCAACCGGAAACGAATGCGGCGTCACGGTAATCACACGGGCATACCCCGGAGGGCACGCCGGCGCGCCGACTTCGCCTAAAAAGGCAGATCTGTTTTCCGACCCCGAAGCGGATCTAGATTCATTTGTCATTTTAAGAAGGTCCTTATCGCCCTCACTCGTTTCCTGATAACTGTTTGTAACCAGATAAATACCTTTGGTAATGAAGTCCGGCAGAATATCACTCAAGCGAGCCCCGCCGCGCGAAGCTAATTTAATATCATTCATAACCGAAGTATACGCCGGATTAACCATATAGGTGTCATAGTAATTAATCTCCTCCTTATCATTAATACCATTTTTTGTCTTCCGATCTTGATTGTATGTATCTGAAAAAGTAACATCATCACTATACTTTTTGTTCGGATTATTCGCCACAAAGCGGCTAGCCATCATAACACCGGATGCTTCAGTCAAATCTTTGTTGGAATCATTCGAATTATTTGTCGCTTCAATCAAACCTTTGCGCATGTAGATTCGTCCATCGTCATAGGGATGGGATTCCACAGTACCATCAATTCCGCCCGGAACGCTCACCTTTTCTGGATTGATTGTTAAAATATTACCTTTATCTGCATCACTACTACCGTCATAGACAATAGATACCAACGCATCATTTTGCCCCGCAGCATATTCTGTCGTATACGGATCGACAAATCTTGTATCTCTTCCGCCGACGGATAGGTATTTAACATCAGAGCGAAAATCATCTTCATTTCCCGTTACCAGCATTTTGCCATGAACCGCGACATCATAGTTTCTATCAGAGCCATTGGTGTTCTCATCATACCCGGAAGTAGTCTGGGAAGAATTTCCTCTGACCGAGAATACCGGTTTAACGTTACCTTCGGTATTGAGCCGATTCACATTCAAATTTGCATCTTGCAGATGAACATTTCCACCTTCAAATCGCGTTACAACTTTTGCATCATCTGTTTTACTTCCATCGTCTCTAACAACGCCTCTAACAATCAGATTGCCGTTTCCATAATCACCTGATTCTGACTTATCTATCAATTCCATCTGCATCGCCCCGTTACCCATTAGGATCCTTCCGCCTGTTGCCGAATATGTTGTATTTCCGGTTTCAGGATCTGTATTTTCAACACCTTTATTAGCATCCATAACCAAATACGCACCGGTATTCGTTTTCAACGTATCAGGCGTATCTTCGCTTGATCCGGAATTGTTCCAATCAGTACCGATCTGAATTGAGCTGTCACTGAAATTTGCCCCGTTATTGGAGTCTCCGTTTGTTTTCCCGATTTTAACCCCATCTTCATTCACTTTCAGCCACTTTCCGGAAGGATCATCATCAATATTATCCGAACCGGCGCTCAGTGTCGCTAAACGCATATGCTGCGCATCCACCTGCCGTGCCGCCAACAGACCGTCAACGACCATGTTCGAACCGACGGCCACCGGAAACTTAAGATTACTGGTATTGTTATATTTAATTTTGGAGGATGATGTTTCATTTCCATCTTCATCAACTGTATCCGGCGTTACAAACGGCCCTTTAACATCTGATCCACCTTCAATCATCACGCGTGTGCCCAAATCATTCATACCGGATATTTTATAATCATTAGACAAATCAACAGCATCTGATCCAACCGCAAACCGCGACTCGTTCATAATGCTGGCGACATTCTGATCAGATACAGTTTCCGTTGCAATTTTTACGGAACCTAACCTGCTCCCTTTAAAGTAATAATTATCATCTTTATTTCCGTTCACATAAGTATCCGCGCCCTGCAGCACGGTTCTGTGGCCCAATGTTCCGATTTTTACCTCATTATTAGACGGATCTTTAGCCAAATCCAACGAACCATAGTTTTCTATATTACCCTTATGACTAACCAAGAAAGAGTAACTCGGATCTTCCGAACCCACTAGATCTCCATAGGCCAATTTTTGATCATCCACCTTAAACATCGGCTGATCACCTTCTTTAACCGCCTCCAGCGTGCCGGCGATGAACGCATTTTTATTTGCAGCACCATCACTGATATACAAGCCGTACTGATCTTCCGTTTCTGTAGTATCTCCCGTTTCCGGATTTGTCGATGATGTAACCGAAGCCTTTTCCGCACCAACAATCAGGCTGCTGATGTTGCGGATGGAATGTGAATCAGTTCCGTATCCGTCTAATGTTTCATTATCACCCATACCGCCCATATAAATATCCGTCCGCATGGTATTGCGGTAGTCCGGCTTACGCCCCGATCCTTCCGGAATACGGCTTAAATATTTGTCGCTTTCCAGCTCATCACCATTAATATCATTGATCACGCTTGCCGAAGCCATCACAATGGAATTTTGATGCACATCGGTGCCGACAATGTTATTATATTCACCGCCTTTAAGCGTCCAAATTCCGCCGACACCGCGCGCCTTATTCGGCCGTTCTTCCCCTTCTCCGACTTCTGCCTCTTCGTCTGATGTTACATAACCGCCGTTTGAACCGATCAGCGAAGCAATGCGTGATGTTCGTTCTTTACCCAAACCGCCGGCCTCTTTTGCCGGAAACGTCACAAACGCCGTCAAATTCATACCGTCCTTGTGAATCTTCACTTTCGGCTCTCCAAAATCGTAAAGCTGTTTATCCTGATAGCCGTAAGGCAGATATTGTTTATAGTCCGCCAGTGCAATTTCTTTATCGGTGCCGCTTTCCGTCATCAAGCTAGCATAATTGTTGTTCACATACGCCTCGGCCGCATCCAAATATGTCCGCATGGTTGTAGCTGTGTTGATATCTTCGACTTCCAGCGTTCTTTCTGCAGATTTTTTATACATTGTCGGTGTCACAACCGCAATCAAGCCGAGCATCGCCAGCGCCTCAATCATCAAGCCGCCTCTCTGCGCGATCATCTTTTTTGTGTTCAATTTTTTCATCTGCGTTCTCCTCTTTATTAAGTCAAATTGCATAATTATTTCCTTTTATTCTAATCTGCCGAACAATCCGGCGCTTCATAATCTTCTCTGCTTTGGCATACCGTCTTTTTGCACATGCTTTTATAGTCTGCCGACGGAACTCTGTGAAAGGCAAAAAGACATGGATTGTTAACACACATATTCTGTAATTCCTCGCCTTGCAACAGAGTCGACCACAAGTCTGAACTCTCATCAATATATTTATACATACGCTTTTTAACAACGTTACCGTTTTCATCAGTCTCACCGGTATCTTCCACATCAGCAAAGCGCGAATGATATCCGCTCAGCTTGCACTTCAAGCTGTCTTCATCGCTGCAATTAATCCAACCGTACGTTATACCGCCGTTATTGGCCTCGGATATATATTGCAGCAACTCAGGCGCCGGTTGTTTGTCATCAGGATCAGACTTAGAAATCCATTGTTCGGGCACAGCGGCAATCGAAAACATATAAATCGGCGTGCTTTCACTGGAATATGTACAATCGTTTGTCTGTGCATTCACATGAGGATCATTGATCGGCTTATCTAAACACAAAACCGTATGGCTGACCTCAAACGAATCGTCTGCTTCATAGCCGATCGGCAGATTGTCGCTGAACTTTGTATACCCGAAATCCATCTTTTCGGGCTCGGAAGATTTGGCAACATATCGCTGATCTTTCGTTTTCCATCCGGTTCCGTTGGGATCAATATTCAGCACCGCCTGACATTCAAACGCTTTCATAAAAGCCGCACTCTCGGCGCGAAAACGATTGACCACCGTTGCGGCTTTCACCTCAACGATTGAATTTTCTTTATCGGCGCGCGGCGCAAGATTATAAAAACTCAGCATCATCATAATCGTCGCCAAAAAGATCCAGATATACATTTCCTTCCTTTCTAAACCCAACAACTTTAGTTTACACTAACATAAAAAAATTTAAAATGCCAGTTTTATTTCGAAACACCCCTAAATTGTCATATTACTGTAACAATCGACGAAAACTTGTTTTTTTCTATGTATTATTTCATTTTTCCTATTGATCACCGAATGCCTTTAGCTTATGCTTCAGACAAGAGGATTGAAACATGAAAAAGCTGAATATTTTGCTAACGCGTGATCGCAGTGCTTTTTCCACCAAATGGGTGTGTAATTTTGCAACCAATCTGTCTCGCGCCGGCCACAATGTCACCCTGCTTTGCGACAGCTACGAAACAAAGAAAGACGCGCCGATTGATCCGCAGGTTACCAAAATCAATTTAAGCGGACACACGCCGAATCCGTTCCGTAACTTATGGCATATGCTGCGGCGCCATGTAACCCTGCCGACTTTTCGTTTTAAAAAAACATTGCGGCAGATCAAGCCGGATATTATCATTTGCTACTTTCTGCAAGATTTATTCAATGTTACCTTTGGGCAGAAGCACCATGTGCCGATTATTCTGATGATGCACAATCCGCCCGATGAAGTCTTTGCCAAACATCTCAAACACTGGTGGCAAAAAAAGTTGTTTCATCATCTGATCAAACGCGTCGCCGCCGTTCAGGTTTTAATGCCCGAATTTGTTGATATGGTCAAAGCCGAGTTTCCGTCTGTTTCGGTAACCGTTATTCCCAATCAGGTGCCGATACCCGATCAGCAAAAAGATTATACACAAAACGGCAAAACCATCATTCATGTGGCACAAATTGCCGCCGCCAAACGCCAACGCGATTTGATTGAGGCGTTCATTCCTCTGGCGAAAGATTTTCCGGACTGGCAAATTAAATTTTTCGGCAGAGTTAAGAACTCCCGCCGCCATAAAAAATATATGCAAAGTTTGCAAAAATTGATTGAGGAAAATAATGTGCAAAATCAAATTGTATTTGCCGGTTTTTCACATAGCATCACCGATGAATATCTCCATTCCGAAATCGTTGCCTTGCCGAGTTATACGGAAGGTTTCGGTTATGGCTTGGCTGACGGTTTAGCACTCGGCCTTTGCGGAATCGGCTACGATTTTGCGCTGGCCATCAATCGCATTTTGGTCAATGAAAAAAGCGGCTATTTAGTCAAAGATGTCAACGATATGAGCGCAAAACTGCGTATTTTGATGCAAAATCATGATTTGCGGCAACAAATGGGCGAATTTGCGCGCCGCGATATGCAGCGTTACGCGCCGGAAACGATTATTGCCGCGTGGTTAAAACTTATTCGACAGGTTTTGGAGAACGAAAATGTCTGATACTCAACACATTTATTTTTGCGCCGATCGCAAATATTTACCCTGCACATCGGCCACCATGGCTTCCGTTTTAGCTAATGCGCACCCACAGACAAATATTGTTTTTCATCTTATCAGCGATGATATCACCGACGATGATGTGCAAAAATTATCAGCTCTGAGCCGCATAAAACCATGCAAAATTGTGTCGCATTTGATTTCTCAAGCCGATTTTGCGCAGTACAAAGACATGGACTTCGGCTATATGTCCTTATCCACTCTTTATCGTTTTAAAATTATGGAATACGTGCCACAGGACGTCGATAAAGTCTTATATTTGGACGGCGATATGATTGTTACCGAGCCACTGGATGAACTTTTTGCTACCGACTTAACGGGATATTTTGCCGGCGTGGTTGAAGAAAAAGGGGCTTTTCAAGCTGCAAATCTGCGCTTAAAAGGCGGACAATACTTCAATGCCGGCATGATTCTGTTTAATGTCGAGGTCCTGAAAAAACATAATTTGTTGGAAGAAGCGTTGATTTATTACCGGCAAAACAAAGAGCGCATTGTATCGCACGACCAAGATATTTTAAATGGTCTCTGGGATCAAAAAGTTAAATTTTTGGATCAAAAATTCAATGTGCCGTCATTTGTCAAAAAGTTCAAAAATCCGGTTGTTATTCACTACACCGGTTTTGTGAAAAAGCCATGGCACGCTTATTGCCGCCATCCGCAGAAAAACGAGTGGCTGAAATATGCCCAGATGTCGCCGTATAAAAAATCACCGATGGCCTTACTGCTGTTTAAGTTCAAACGTTTGCTGACTAAAATTTTTTACTTTGCCAAAGATCCGACACATAAAAAATACTACATTCTGAGTATTTTAAGTATGAACTTCGGATTAGGCAAAAAAGATAACAAATCAAAATAGGAGCGAATGGATGTCCATATTTAAAAAGAAAATCAAACCTCAAAAAACAACTTATTTTTTCTGCGGAATTCCTTTTTTCCGCACCAGACCTAAAGTCTGGGATATGATATACGACATACAAAAACGTATCAACAAATTTGAATATTGCGCCATGCCGAATATAACGGAGCAAAAACCGGCTCAAGGACAGTTCAGAGAGCTCCAATTGGCAAACCTCAAAATATTAAAAAGTATTGACACCTTTTGTCGCAAAAAGCATATACGCTATTGGCTTAATTTCGGCACTCTTCTCGGTGCTGTTCGTCATCAAGACTTTATCCCGTGGGACGATGATATTGACATCAGCATGCTGCGAGAGGATTATGATAAATTTTTTGAAATTTTTAATTCTGAAAATAAAGACTCTGAACTTCAGGTTGTCCGTTTCAGTGGCCAAAACGGCTCATCGAATACGCTTAAAGTGACACATAAACAAATTCCCGAACTTTGGATCGATATTTTCCCTTACGATTTATATGACCGTAAAATAAGTACATGGCAAGAGAAAATCGCTTTAACACAAAAAACCCGAAAAATTATTTGTCAAAACCGTATTCCGTTGAAAGGACATACCATAAACGAATTACATTCACATATGCGGCATATTTATTTTGAAAAAATCCTTAAAGGAAATCCTCCGGCTCCGGAGAACACTCAACCGGATATTTTTCCCGGGTGTGAATTTTTGCATAGTCCGAAGTATAATTTTTTTCACGATTATAAAATCATTTTTCCGCTTAAGACTGTTGAATTTTGCGAACAAAAATTTTACGCTCCTCATGATCCGGATATTTACTTAACTTCAATCTACGGCGATTATATGACCTATCCGGCTTATATCGATAATATCCACACCGATATCCGAAAAATGCCGATTGAGCACATAATCGCCATTAAGGAGTTTATCAAAAAGGCAAAATAAGCCAAAATATTTGCAGCACATACTTGATTTTTGCCGCAAAGTTGCTATGATGCCGTTCAACGAGGATAAAAAAGTGGCACAAAAAACAGATATTACCGATTGGAGCGGCGATAAGTATAAGTACGGCTTTACCACAGATATTGAAGCCGATACGGTTCCTGTCGGCCTCAGTGAAGAAATTATCCGCCTGATTTCCGCTAAAAAAGAAGAACCTAAATGGTTGTTGGAAAAACGCTTAAAAGCCTACCATCATTGGCTGACAATGTCTGAACCGCACTGGGCAAAACTGGATTTTGCCCCGATCGACTATCAAAAATTGCGCTACTATGCGGCTCCGAAGCAATAAAATCAGCCCAAAAGTCTGGATGAGGTTGATCCGAATCTTCTCGAAACGTATAATAAACTGGGAATTCCCTTAAAGGAACAAGAAGCGCTGGCCGGTGTTGTCGCCGTTGACGCCGTTTTCGACAGCGTATCGGTTGCCACAACTTACCGTGCCCGATTGGCCGAACAAGGCATTATTTTTTGCTCCATTTCCGAAGCCGTTAAAAATTATCCTGATTTAGTGCAAAAATACTTGGGTTCGGTTGTCCCGTACACGGATAATTTTTATGCCTGCTTAAATTCAGCCGTTTTTACGGACGGCTCTTTCGTATATATTCCCAAAGGTGTGCATTGTCCGGTTGAACTTTCGACTTATTTCCGCATCAACGCCAAGGGAACCGGCCAATTTGAACGCACCCTGATTGTAGCCGATGACGACAGTTATGTTTCTTATCTTGAGGGATGTACTGCCCCGCAGCGTGACGAAAACCAGCTCCATGCCGCTATTGTCGAAATTGTTGTTTTAAACAATGCCGAAGTTAAATATTCCACCGTACAAAACTGGTATCCCGGCGATAAAGACGGCAAAGGCGGCGTTTACAATTTCGTTACCAAACGTGCAGCCTGCCGCGGCAATTATGCCAAAGTCTCGTGGACTCAGGTAGAAACCGGTTCGGCAATCACATGGAAATACCCGTCATGCATTTTGCAAGGCGACCATTCAAGCGGTGAGTTTTATTCAGTAGCCATCACACATAACCGCCAGCAGGCCGACACGGGAACCAAAATGATTCATATCGGTAAAAACACGCATTCGAAAATTATATCCAAGGGAATTTCCGCCGGTTTTTCCAATCAAACCTACCGCGGGCTGGTCGATGTTTCGGCTAAGGCCGTACATGCACGCAATTACTCGCAATGCGATAGCTTGCTCATCGGTGATCAATGCGGTTCGCATACCGTTCCGTACATTCAAAACCGCTGTTCGTCTTCTGTTTTGGAACATGAGGCCACTACATCAAAAATCAGCGATGAACAGCTTTTTTACTGCCGTCAGCGCGGCTTATCCGCAGAGGATGCCATCGGCTTGATCGTCAACGGCTTTTGTAAGGAAGTGATGCAAAAATTACCGATGGAATTTGCCATAGAGGCAGCTAAATTAATCAACATCAGTCTGGAAGGAAGTGTCGGATGACAAAAGATATC
Source organism: Alphaproteobacteria bacterium (assembly GCA_017475935.1). Lineage (GTDB taxonomy): Bacteria > Pseudomonadota > Alphaproteobacteria > RF32 > CAG-239 > RUG410. The sequence continues at coordinate 4,273 of JAFVEP010000065.1, read as the reverse complement.
AATGAAGAACAATTATATCAGCGCACGATCAAGGTTTGGGGCAAGGAGCCGCAAATGCTTCAAGTTATCGAAGAAATGGCGGAACTGGCTAAGGAAATTTTGAAAAACGTCAACCGTAAAAAAGATAACATTTCCGAAATAATCGAAGAAGCCGCCGATGTAGAAATCATGCTCGGACAACTTAAGTGCTGTTATCATATTGCCGACCAGATTGCCGCTTATAAGGCGGAAAAACTCAAGACAATCGAACAACGCCTGAATGAATGGGAAAAGGAACATCAATAAATGTCTGAATATTTACTCGAAATTAAGAATTTGCGCGCACGTGTTGCCGAAAAAGAAATCATCAAGGATCTGAGTCTCAAAATCCGCAAAGGCGAGGTTCATGCTCTGATGGGACCGAACGGTGCGGGAAAATCAACACTTTCCTATGTTCTGGCCGGCAAATCGGACTATGAAATCACAAGCGGCAGCATCCTGTTTGACGGCCATGATCTGCTTGCCATGTCACCGGAAGAACGTTCATGCAACGGTTTATTTTTAAGTATGCAGCATCCGGTTGCCATCCCCGGCGTAACCACGGCTAATTTTTTGAAGCATTCCGTCAACGCCCACCGCAAATTTAACGGCGAACCGGATCTTGATGCGGCTGAATTTTTAAAACTGATGCGCCAAGAATCCCAAAAACTCAACATCCCTTCCGAGATGTTAAAACGCGAACTGAATGTCGGTTTTTCCGGCGGTGAAAAAAAACGTTTGGAAATTCTGCAAATGAGCTTGTTAAAACCTTCTTTGGCGATTTTGGACGAAGCAGATTCCGGCTTGGATATTGATGCTTTAAACATGGTTGCCGACGGGGTTAATCAGCTGCACAATGAACACAATTCTTTGCTAATCATCACCCATCACATTGATTTACTTAATCGCATCCGGCCTGATTTTGTGCATATCTATGCCGACGGCCACATTGTCCGAACCGGCGACAAATCTTTAGCGGCCGAAATCGAGCGCAACGGTTATCAAAATTATCTGAAAGGCGAATAAATGAACCTGCCCGAGTTGAAAACACCGCTGTGGGGAGACGATATTCCATATGTTGCAGGTCTTCGCGAAAAGGCGGGGCGTATTTTGCATCATAGCGGATTTCCGAGCGCCAAAACCGAAGCTTGGAAATATGCTCATTTTGACATTTCATCGCTCTCTGCGCTGCAAATCAACACCGATGTACATCACTGTGATCACGACAATTGTACTTGCCACCGTCAACCTCTGCCCTTTTCTTGTTATCGGCTGGAATTTTGCGACGGGCAATTTTTAGCCGATCATTCCGACACCATTCCGGGAGTTTATGTTAAGCCGCTCATTGAAGCCTTATTTGACGGCGAGACAAAAACTTATCTCAACAAATCTTTTCCGATCGAAAAGTATCCTTTTGCGGCACTGAATACCCTATATCTCGAACAAGGTTTCATGATGATTATCGAAAGGAATACGGTTCTTGATCAGCCAATTTATATCAGCTATCATCAATCAAAATCCGGCTATTTAAACAACATGCACAATCTGATTTTATGCGAGTCTGGTTCTCAAGCAGCCATAATTGAACATTTTCATTGTGAGCGGGCTAACAATTATTGCAACAATATTGTCAATGAAATTAAGCTGTCCGCCGCGGCAAAACTGACGCATTACGTTTTCGAAAATGAATCAGTTCAATCGCACCACATTGAATTGAACAGCATCCGCCAGAAGGAAAATTCCTCCTATCAGGCTTTTTGCTTGAAAAAGAGCGGCGGATTTTCCCGCCATGAAAGCCTGCTCAGATTGGAGCAAAAAGAAGCACGAGCTGAAGTGAACGGCATATACCGTGTAAACGGCTCATCTGTCAGCGATATCACCACCGATATCTATCATTTGGCACCGGAAACATTTTCCGATCAACTGGTCAAAGGCGTTGCAACAGATCACGGTAAAGCTGTTTTTCAAGGTAAAATTCACATTGCACCGAATGCGCAAAAAACCGAAGGACATCAAACACACCATGCGTTGTTGCTAAGTGATACGGCTGAAATCGACAGTAAACCCGAGCTGGAAATTTTCGCCGATGACGTCAAGTGTTCACATGGATCTTCGTGCGGCGATCTGGATCCGGAGCAGCTGTTTTATATGCAAACGCGCGGATTTTCGCAAGACGATGCTCGTAATATCTTGATACAGGCGCATTTGAATGAAGTTTTGGAAAAAATAAATCACCCGCTCATCAAAGAATGGCTTAAGGATCAGTTTTTTTAAGACGGACTTTTTCCAAAATCCGATAGAGTGCGGGGCGCATATTTTTGCCTTGCCACATACCGGCGCGGGCTGTTTGCGCTTGTTCAAGTTCTTTCATATATCGGCCATCATCACGATAAGGATACGCCCAACCGGAATGCACCATTTCCCGATTAATGGAAAGATTATCAACAAAACATTCGCAAAGTTTGCGCCCGTACTTATCTTTTTCAGGCTGACAATCGCACGTTATGGATTTTTCGGCGATTAGACTTTCCAAAAAGCGCAAGGCCTGCTGTCCGCATGAATAATCCTCATTGTTTTCATCTCGGCACACTTGCAGAAATTCCGGCGCATCAATCCCATTCAAGCGGATTCTTTCTTCATTAATTTCCAAAGAATCGCCGTCGACGATTTTAACATTTTCAGCCCATGCCGGCATTGCACACAAAAAAGCCGCCAGCAAACCTGTTATTTTTTTCATTTTTATTTTCATACCGCCAGCATAATCAATTTTTTCAAAAATAACAATTTTTATTTACTTTTCGTTCATATAATCTTGTTATTGTAGAGGATAGTAAATTAGATCTAATCAATGAAAAGGTATCGTCATGTTTAAACAAATAGCCTTATTATCTGCCGTTTGTCTGGGTTTAATGGGGTGTCGTCATTCCGAAGCGCAAGCGCCGGTTGCCGAAGCTCCTGCGGATATTTATCAGTATCAAACTTATCCTGAACAGCCGGTTTATATGGAAAGCCCTATGGCTTATCAACAAGCCGCGCCGCAGCAGCCGCAAGTCAAAATGCCGACTTCCATTGTGGTCTGCCGTTCCAAACAGTGTGCGCCGGCCAAACTGTCCATGTCTAAAGAATATATTTACAACACATTACTGCACATGTTCGACAGCAATGCCCGCGAAAAGGCTCTCGTTTGCACGGGCGATGCCAATACACATGCTTGCACGGAAGAATTTGTTTCCATTCCGGTAACGGTCGGAATCACGCCGGCTTACATGTATATTGACGATGTCAAAATCACCGATGTTTCGATGAATGATAAGAATACGGCTGCTATGAATTTGATCTTGAACTGGGGTGTTTCATATAACGGTCAAAAGCCGACATGCAGACCGAGTAAAACCGTTTTGTTTGCAAAAAATGCCAGCAATGTTATCATGGAAGATGACGGATATACCTGCAAGATGACAACCATCGGTTCAACCACCATTAAGACATTGTTTGCCATTGATTATATTGATATTGATTTCGGTTTCATCGGCGGATTTTATTCCATCGGTTTATCCGGTCCGGCATACGGCGGCGGTTCGGGATATATGATTCTACGTCTGCCGAAGGATATTACCATGAATCCGAAAGATTTTTTGCCTAAAGAAGATAAGACAACTGCGGCATCGACCGCTGCGGCCGCTCCTGTCGGCACAACAACAGCGGCATTGAATGCCTCAACTGTACCGAATGTCAGCTCAGCAATCAAATATAATCATCCGTCGGTTGAATATGACAAGGCGGCCAAACGCCGTCAGGAATCTGCATCGGCCATGCGTTACAGCGGGGTTGAAGTTTATCCTTTAGCGACCAAACCGAAGGCCGCCTCAACGGAAAATATCAATCAGCTCAGCGAATATAATCCGCAGGAAAAAGAGTAAAAGTTTCCAAATCCTTTCCTTTTTTTAAGCCGGCGCCCTCCCTTCGCGGCACGCCATGTCTTTTTTTATTGTCATCGCTCAAGGTGCGCTGTGCGTCACCTTGTCCAGCGATCTCATCTTTGCGCAGCACCATTTTTTTTAATTTGAAGATGCCCCGACCTCGTGTGTTCCACACTCAGAGGTGTGACTTTTGATTAATTGATAAAAAAGACTTGACTTTTGCTGCGGGGGGGTAATGTGAAAAAAAAATATTTTTAAACAGATAAAGTCACCCCTATTTTTCGCTCGCAAAGCGAAAAATTCAAGAGGTCTCCCAAATCTTAAAGCATAAGAAG
>JAFVEP010000064.1 GCA_017475935.1 Alphaproteobacteria bacterium | reverse complement strand
GCGAAATTGATATTTTAATTGGGACACACGCTTTGTTTACAGAAAATGTCAAATTCAAAGATTTAGCCTATGTCGTGGTTGATGAACAACATCGTTTCGGGGTTCGCCAACGCCTGAATCTGTCGGAAAAAGGACAAAGTGTTGATGTTTTGGTGATGACCGCCACGCCTATACCGCGCACTTTGGTTTTGACACAATATGGCGATATGGAATATTCCAAAATAGATGAATTACCGGCAGGACGTAAGCCGGTCACAACAACAGTGATGCCGATAAATAAGCTTGATGCGGTGGAGGAAGCACTGCAACGTAAATTACAAACCGGCACACAGGCTTATTGGGTTTGCCCACTTGTCGAAGAATCTGAAAAGATAGATTTATCTGCCGCCACTGAACGTTATGAAAGTTTGCAAAAAATTTTTGGTAACATAGTCGGATTGGTTCATGGAAAAATGAAAGAAAGCGAAAAAAACGCCGTAATGGAAGAATTTAAGGCAGGAAGAATCAAACTTTTGGTTTCAACCACGGTAATAGAAGTCGGTGTAAATGTGCCGGCAGCCACGGTAATGATTGTTGAACACGCCGAACGATTCGGGCTGGCTCAACTTCACCAATTACGCGGACGGATTAAGCGTGGTCAAGAGGCTTCAAGCTGTATTTTAATGTATGGGTTTCCGCTTAGCGAAGTTTCACGCTCTCGCTTGAATATTATGCGGCAAACCGAAGACGGTTTTTTGATCGCCGAAGAAGATTTAAAATTGCGTGGCGGTGGCGAAATTTTAGGCACAAAACAGTCGGGATTTAACAGTTTTCGCTTGGCAGACATGACCTTTCATACCGATTTACTGCTGACGGCAACCAAAGATGCGGCTTTAATTTTGAATCAGGATCCGAATTTACAAAGTTCGCGCGGCGAAGCTTTGCGGACACTTCTCTATTTGTTTGAGCGAGATGAAATGATTAGAACCTATAAAGCCGGATAAATGCGGAAAGCCTTTGTTTTTTAATAGCCTTAAAGACAATACTCCATAACCATACCTTACTCAAAAAACACCGTATATCCCCTCTCGGCAAAGCTTTGCATAAATTGGCCGATTAAGCCCTAATTTTTTAATCAATACCGATGGACGCAATTCTTTTATCGGCAACATTTGCTCTCCAAATTTATCGCCTTTACGCCATTTTAGTGTCGCACTGGGTAAGCAAGCCTGTCCGATACACGAAGACAGATATACCCAAACTTCATCATAATCATACAAATTTTCCACAGCCAAGCAACGTGCATATAAATTAAGCGTTAAATCAGCTTTTGTGGCATCTTTGGTCCATGGTGAACCGCCACCGATTGGAGCCGATGTCTCATAAAAATCACAAGCCAACTTGCGCCCTGTCACCCCACAATCTGCCATACCGGAATGTGTCGTATAATTACCGGTGCCGTTAATAATCAGTCGCTGTGGAACTTGACCTAGCACTTCAAAAATAAAACCGCTTAAATCTTCATTGTGCAACATTGGTATTGCCACAACCGCCGTTTGTACATACCCTTTCTCATTAAGCGATATTTGCGTTTTGATGTCTAATCCCAAATTATTGCTTTGACGCGCTTTTTCATAAAGCGCCTTATTCAACTTTCGCGCCAAATACTGTTCCGGACTGATACGCCCCTCACCTTGGCAAGCGTATCCGACAAATACGCCCTGATCGCCCCAGCCGTCTTGAAAAACCCCTTGTGCAATTTGCGACGATTGACAACTGATTAAGTTGATAACTTTCAATTTTCGCACATCTGGTGCATGGTCGCCCCACAAATCGGCATATTGTTCATCATAACCTATTTCTCGTAACGCTTGTGTCACATATTTTTTGAAAGCATCATTTTGAGGGCAAAAAGAACTACTGACCTCGCCGCCTAAAACAACCGTATTTTCCTTTAGCATTACCTCAACTGCAAAACGTGTATTTTCGTCTTGTTCCAAAAACCTGTCTAAAATGTAGCTTGAAATGTAGTCCGCTGTTTTATCCGGATGCCCCAAAGACACCGCTTCTGCTGTTTTTATCATCATAAAATCTCCTGTTTAGTCCACTTATATGCTGGACAATTCGGTTAAATCCACATAGCGACTGCTCGCTTCCATAAATACGTATATCGCTTTTTCAGATACTGTCAATATTTTAATTGCCTTTTATATATTTTTCGATAGAATGGGAAAAAAGGAGACATGGTATGAAGATTGGTATTGTTATTGCAATGGAAAAAGAATTGGAAATTTTTGCCAAGAACTTGCAAAATTTTTCACAACATCAAATCGCCGGCAAAACTTTTTGGCACGGATATTTAGATGACAAAGAAATAACGGTTGTCATCAGTGGAATGGGCAAAGTTAATGCAACAATTTGCACAACTTATTTGATACAACATTTTCAATCTGACATCATTATCAATATCGGAGTTTCCGGCGGATTAGACCCTTCTTTGCAAATCGGCGATTTTGTTGTTGGAACAGATATTGTATATCACGATGTTTTTTGTGGCGAAGGCTGTCTTTACGGGCAAGTTCAGTATTTGCCTCTATATTACCATTCTTCTGTTGAACTGGCAGAAAAATTGCCCGAGTACAAGCACGGCTTGCTATGTTGCGGAGACTGGTTTATTATCAAACTTGAAGAAATGTTGAAAATCAAAAAAGATTTTCCGTCTGCTTTGGCCGTAGATATGGAAAGTGCAGCCATTGCACAAACCTGTTATTTACATAATATTCCACTGTTATGCGTACGCCAAATCAGCGATACGCCGGGCGTAGAGCATCATGCCGAACAATATGAAAATTTCTGGAAAAATGCACCGCAAAATTCTTTTGCGATGTTTCAAAAAATTTTAGAAATTTTATAAATTCACATTTGTCGCTGCGACCGTTCGGTTAAGGCGGCAATATTTTGGGAACGGGTTTTGTCTGCTTTTTCGGCTTCTGCGCGTACCTTTTCGGTATTTGTTCGAATAGTCATTTTCAGCTGTTCCGTATCTTTTTCCGAACGTTGCAATCTTGAAATATCTTGGTTTGATCGTTGTGTTCTGTCACGGAAAATTTCTTGGAATTTCACTTTTTGCACATCATCAGCGTATATCCGATTTTTCAGCTTATCATCAGCCTGCAAACGTTGCGTCCGCAGTGTATTTTCTTCCACCTGTTTTTTGGGCACTTTAGGATAAATTGTTCGCAAATTATGATGCCACTGAAAATAAACTAAAAACACCGAAGGAAAAGCCGCAATCAATGTCTGATCCATTGTTCTCGGTTGTGTCAGCTCATACGCACGTTTCATCAAAAGACGTCTGGTATCTTCAATAAACTGTTCCATTTTTTCTTTAGATTTATTCGGGCGTCCCAGTCGATATTCACACATTTCAATCAGCTGACTGATAATCGGGTCACTGTTATCCATAGCCAAACGACGCAAAATTTTGAGCATACTTTGCATATTGGCGCTTTTGTTCCAAAAGGATTGAATTGCTCGAGCCTCAATGCTGTCAAATCCGAAATAGCGCAGTTTATCGGTATTCCCCACATTTTTAATGGCTTCCATAACAAACGCATATAAAGCATCCCAATTGATGGAATTATCTTCGTACAAAAGTTTTTTATAATCTCCTTCTTTCAATTTTTCCAAAGCGTATTTAACCACGGGATAATCAATATTTTGAATAGCCTCACCTTGCAACAACAAATAAATTTGCGAAGTGCAACTGTCTAAAATAAAGCGTTCAGCCGTTAATACCTCTCGCGTTTGAACAGACTTCAAATACAAATAAACATAGGCAAAAACACTTGAATGTATTGCCCGTAACGTACCAATATTTTGTAAGGTTAATTTATATTTATCCCGATAATGAATCAATCTTCTTAAGCGTTCTTCACCGCTAAATTCAGACTTAATAACCTGATAACGATACCCGAATTTGCGCATAGCTTCCGGATACATATATTTGAAATGCAGTGCCATCGCCCATTCGCGCACCATTGAATATATCGAAAAAAGCGGATTTCTTGCATATCCCGTAATTACCGTTGCGACAACGGCATCGGTTCCTACGAAATATGGTTCCATGTGCGAACAAAAAGCATTTTTTCTAAATTCGGCATCTAGCGCAAATACATAACGTTCAATATCGTCTTCATCAACATCAAAAGGGCGAAAAACATTTTCCATATACGCCGTTAAACGCTTAAAATCGGCACGGGGAGAAACACTGTCCCCTTCCGTCACATACCCCTTTTGAAATTCATCGGCATAAATATTACAGAAAGCATAGTCTTCATCATTATAATAGTTGATGAAATCTTCTAAATCACTCGCGATAAACTCTTTAACATTTTCCGCATACG
>JAFVEP010000063.1 GCA_017475935.1 Alphaproteobacteria bacterium | reverse complement strand
TTTTTTCGCTTGTGTACCTCTTTTGTACACGGCGCTCAAAAAAGTCGGCGCCTCTGCACCATACTCTGGCCGCAGGATTTTTTCTTTTTGCGGCGCATCTCCGGTGCACTCCTGCCGCAGGATTGTTAGGAAAATGTTTGTTTTGGTTCTCATGTTACTTCTTCTTTTGCTTTAAGATTTTGGAGTCCCCGTGAATTTTTTGCTTTGCAAGCGAAAAACAGGGGTGACTTTACCCGTTTAAAAATATTTTTTTTCACATTACCCCCCGCAGCAAAAGTCAAGTCTTTTTTTATTTATCAGAATGGATGAATGAAAAAAATCAGTGATAAATTCGTTGATTTTAAAGTAAAATTTTGTTATGCTAATGCCTGTGAGATGACTGTATTTTCTGATGGTGAGGTGTTGAATGAAAAAGCGTGTTCTTCTTGGAGCGAATTTAGTCGGGAATTCGGTGCGTTTTTCCGTTTTTTCCGAACATGCACAAAAAATCGAGTTGTGCCTTTTTTCCGCTGACGAAAAAAAGGAAACACGTATTCCGTTGCATAAAGATGAAAACAATATATGGTCGGTTACTCTCTCCGATATTAAGGAAAATCAGAAATACGGCTATCGGGCGTACGGGGAATTTGATCCGGCTAAGGGCTTATATTTTAATCCGAACAAACTTTTGATTGATCCTTTTGCCAGAGATTTATCCGATTCTATTACGGATTGGGAAAATCCGGCGATTTCCCTGACTAATGATCTTGACAGCGCAGTCGTTGTCCCGAAATCTGTTGTGGTTTTCGAACATCCCGAAGAAGATTTAAACCGATATCCTTATTTGCATAAAAAACCGCAAACACAGTGGAAAGATACCATTATCTATGAGGCTAATGTCAAAGGTTTTTCGGCTCGCAATGAAAAAATACCCGAAGAAATCAGGGGGAAGTTTTTGGCTTTTGCCCATCCATCCACAATTCAATATTTAAAATCGCTCGGGATTACGCATCTGGAGCTTATGCCGGTGACAACGACCTGCGGCGGTTTGCAACTAAAAAAAGAAAAAGGATTGAGCGATTACTGGGGATATAATCCGGTGAACCACTTTGCGCTCGATAAACGTTACGGCTCGCGCGAAGATTTTAAAACCATGGTCAATGAACTGCATAAAGCCGGAATTGAAGTCGGTCTTGATGTTGTTTATAACCATACCGGTGAATTCGGAATGCAGCATAACCTTATTTCTTATAAGGGACTGGATGCGCCGAATTACTATCGTTTATCGGACAATGGTGAGCTGATTAATACAACCGGTTGCGGCAACAGTATGAATGTCAATACACCTGTGATGAATAGGATCTTGCACGATTCTCTGAGTTATTTTGCCGATAGTTTGGGTGTTGATGGATTCCGTTTTGATTTGGCCGGCGATTGTGCGCTCGACAGCAACACGCGGTTTGATCCGAATGGGGCGTTTATGCAGATTATTCGCCGAATTGCGCGCGAAAAGAAAGTTAAAATAAGCGGCGAGCCATGGAGTGCGCTCGGCGGATATTATCGCGGTCAGATGGAAGGTCTGATGGAGTGGAATGATAAACATAAAGAGGCTGTGCGCCGTTTTTACCGCGGTGATGAAAATGTTGTTCCGGAGCTGGCTGCGCATATTTCCGGCGGTGAGGGGTTGTATTTTGGTCAGACAGCATCGAAATATATCCGCTTTGTTGCCGTGCATGATGGATTTACGGCTTATGATGTCGTTAACTATAATGAAAAAAACAACTGGGCAAATAATGAAAATAATAATGACGGCAGTAATGATAACCATTCTTCCGTTTCTCCGGACCAAAATATTGCTTTTCGGCGCGTCAAATCTATGATGTCTGCCAGTATTTTGTCACGCGGTATACCGCTTATTTGTGCCGGTGATGAAATGGCGCATACGCAGTACGGAAATAATAATGCTTATTGTCAGGACAATGAGTTGAGTTGGCTTAATTGGCAGAATTTATCCAAGGAACAACGTGATCTGTATTTGCAAATTCGCCGTTTAACAGCTCTACGCAAAAATCATCCTAATCTGGCTAATTTAGACGTTTTTTCCGGTCAGATTGTTCCGTCCAACAACAGAAAAGATATCGAGTGGATCAGAGCCGATGGACAGGAAATGCAGGAAGGAGATTGGCATAACAAAGAAAATCATATTTTAGCGTGTGTCATTAATGGCAAAAGCAGTGAAATTTCACCAAATCCGAGTTCAAAGAAAAATAACGATGATGACTTTATGATTTTGATGTGCGGCAATACCTACGGCTTTGTTGATTTTAAACTGCCGCCGTCGCCGAACGGCCATAAATGGGAACTGGTTTTTGATACGACAGGCGCACATAAAAAAATAAATGATAACAATACATACACGCTTGAACCGTACAGCTATGTTTTACTCACCAGTAAAAAAGAACAGGAGCGTGTACATGAGCGGACAACAGACTTGTACCTGCTTAACAAACAAAAACAGCGGGATTGATATTGAATGCGGCAGAAATGACGCGGAAGATGACAACTTTGCGCAAGGGATTAACGATTGCTTTTGCCGTGATGGCAGAGCCTCCGGAAATATGAATATTGGGAATTTATAATTGACATTTTTTGTAGGAAAGATATACTGTCAAATGTCGGTAGGTGTATTTCTTGTACAAAGCAGAAAAAGTATGCTGACAAAAACTGGATATGCAGGCGTAGCTCATCAGGATAGAGCGACTTCCTCCTAAGAAGTAGGTAGGCGGTTCGAGTCCGCCCGCTTGTACCATTTTGAGCAAAGGGACTTATGTCAGAAATTCGAAAAGCAATAATCAATCTATGCGGAAACAAAAAGAAAAGCCGGTTGTTTATGACTGCAGAAAATTGAAGAAGAATGAGAAAAAAGCTAAGATTGCCGAATTGAAGGAAAGACATCCGTTGGGCATTATTGTGCTGGAAGAAGAAAAATTAGAGCCTCTTTTGTCGCCTCGACAAGATTGTGCGATTGAAAAAATGGCTGAATTACTGTCCGAACAAGGATTTTATGTGGCTATCATTTAAGCATTTTTTTGTAGAGAATAAGATTAGACTGCCTGTGTGACTAAAATAAAACTGTATGGGATTTACAACTTAAGAAGTTGTTTAGAGAAAGAAACGTAAAATTTTTATTTTCTATTAAACAAATTGTTGTACAATTCCGCTAACATAAATGACATTAAGGAGATGGATATGGCTACATTGACAACCCATGTTTTGGGGATTGATTTTGAAAATCCGTTTATTTTAGCTTCAGCGCCGCCGACGGCAAAAATTGCCAGTATCGATAAAGCATTTACACTCGGATGGGGCGGGGCGGTTTTGAAAACAATTACGCCGGATAATTTGGAAATGATTGAAGCCTCGCAACGTTATGCAACATGGAAGGTCGGTAACAAAGTCTGTGGGTTTGAAAATATTGAACTGTTGAGCCATTTAACCATTCAGCAGTGGCTTGAGGGAATTAAATATTTGAAACAAAAACATCCGACCAAGGTGCAAATTGCCAGTATCATGGCACCTGTGATTAAGGAGGAATGGCAGAATTTGGTGCGTACTTTTAATCAATCGGAAGTAGATGCCTTTGAGCTGAATTTTTCGTGCCCGCACGGCATGCCGGAAAAAGGAATCGGTATGGCTATCGGCACAAATGCCGAAATTTCATCCATGATCACTAAATGGGTGATGGAAGTTGCGCAAAAACCAGTTTTTGTGAAACTTTCGCCGAATGTAACGAATATTGCGGAGATTGCGCGCGCTGTTGAAAATGCTGGTGCTAACGGCTTGTCAGCGATTAATACGGTGCAATCGCTGATGGGAATTGATTTGGATACGTTTGAGCCGATGCCGAATGTAAACGGCAAGACGACTTTCGGCGGCTATTCCGGTATTTCGGTAAAACCGATAGGCTTGCGCTGTGTGGCGCAAATTCGCCAAAACAGCACATTGCCGATTTTGGGTATGGGCGGTGTTGCCAACTGGCACGATGCGGCTGAATATATGACGGTCGGTGCTGATGTGGTTCAGGTTTGTACGGAAGTGATGATCAACGGTTATGCCATTATCGAATCAATGAAAAAAGGTTTACTGAACTATTTGGAAAGCAAAAATCTGCACAGTCCGGCTGATTTGAAAAATCGTGCTATAGCCAATCTTTCGTCGCACGAAACATTACCCAAAGCAACACAGGTTTATCCGCATATCGATGATGAGACTTGTGTCAAATGCGGAAAATGTGTAACGATCTGCGATGAATCGGAACATAGTGCCTTATCGCTTGTCGGCGGCCATATTATGGTGGATCGCAAGGCTTGCGTCGGTTGCTCTTTATGCTCACACGTATGTCCGAAATCAGCCATTAAGATGAAATAAACTCAAAGCAACATGCGCCGAAAAGGCGCTTTGCTTATCTTATATTAAAATTACTTATGGAAAACAAAAAAAAATTGTTGCATTAGAGTATACTCTAAAAGGTATTTTATAACCAGTGACTTTCCGTATATAATGCATATATGAAAGTCTGAAATATGTTGCCATTTAAAGCGAAGGAGAAGGAAAATGCTGGGAAATTTCAGTTATAAAAATGCGACAAAGTTATATTTCGGAGATGATTCATTAAAGTACTTGAATGAAGAATTGCCTAAGTACGGCAAAAACGTTCAACTGATTTACGGCGGCGGATCTATTAAGAAAAACGGTATTTATGATGCGGTTGTCGCCATTTTGAAGGCAAATGGGAAAAACATTATTGAAGATGCCGGTGTTATGCCTAATCCGACGGTTGAAAAATTAAATGAAGGTGTCAAAATAGCCAGAGAAAATAATGTGGATTTACTTCTTGCTGTCGGCGGCGGCTCGTGTTGCGATTATGCAAAAGCGGTGGCCGTTTCTGTTCATTGTGACGATGATCCGTGGCAAAAATATTTTATCCGCTTTGAAGAACCGACATGCGAAATTTTACCGGTAGGATGTATTTTAACCATGGCCGGAACCGGATCGGAAATGAACGGCGGTTCGGTGATCTCAAACCATGCGACAAACCAAAAAATCGGGCACGTGTTCGGAGAAGAAGTAATGCCGAAATTTTCAATCTTAAATCCGAAATTTACCTATTCACTGCCGAAAAGACAAATGGTTGCCGGTATTTATGATATATTTAATCATATATGCGAACAATATTTTTCCGGTACAGATGATAACACCAGCGATTATTTGGCGGAAGCTCTGATGAAATCTGTTATCCATTCGTCACTGATTGCAATTGAAAATCAGGAAGATTACGAAGCGCGTTCCAACATCATGTGGAGTGCGACATGGGCACTGAATACGCTGATTGCCAAAGGTAAAACGACCGATTGGATGGTTCATATGCTGGGACAGGCTGTCGGCGCTTATACCGATGCGACGCACGGCATGACTCTTGCCGCTGTGTCCTTGCCGTATTACAGATATATTATGCCTTACGGATTGGCGAAATTTAGGCGCTTTGCTATTCAAGTTTGGGGAATTGATCCGCAAGGTAAATCCGATGAACAAGTGGCTAATGAAGGGCTTAACGCGATGGAAAACTGGATGAGAAAAATCGGTCTGACCATGAACATATCGGAGCTTGGTGTCACAGAAGATATGATTGAAGGTATCGCAGACAAAACGTTTATTTTGACCGGTGGTTATAAAGTCTTGCAAAGAGATGAAGTGGTCCGTATTTTGAAGGAAAGCTTGTAATCAGTGATAAACCTCAATGAACAGACAAGGGCTGTTATAGGTTAATGAATGTGTACAAGGTAATTGTTTTGAGGAGCATAAAATGCAATATGTAAAGTTAGGTAACACCGGTGTTGATGTCTCACGAATATGCTTGGGCGGCATGAGCTTTGGAAACCCGGGCAAAGAAAACGGTGTTTTTCCGTGGGCAAAAGATTATGATGATGCCAAACCGATTTTCAAAAAAGCCGTTGACTTAGGTAACAATTATTTCGATACGGCAAATGTTTACCAAATGGGAACATCGGAGGAAATTACCGGAAGATTGATTAAAGATTTCGGTTTAAACCGAGATGAGATTGTGGTGGCAACCAAAGTGCATTTTGATATGCGCCCCGGCCGTCCGAATGGCGGCGGTTCCAGCCGTAAAAACATTATGGCGGA
>JAFVEP010000062.1 GCA_017475935.1 Alphaproteobacteria bacterium | reverse complement strand
ATCAGTGACTGCGCGCAAAATTCTGCATAAATTTCCCGACCATCTTTAGATATATTTTCCATTTCCAGCTGAGCGTAGCGGAAAGCATCATCCGTGCTGCCGCAAGCGGCCTCGGCGCATTTTTTTTGCAAATCTGAGATCGCCCCTTCATTGGTTCCGAACAAAACAATACATTTTACTTTCGGATCAGGTTGACGCAAAAAGCTTTCAAGTTGTGCCGGTTTAAAATTCATTCGGATCGCCGCGTTTTGTTTTAACAGAATGGAAATAAGCGCCTATACGCAAGGATATATCATTCGCTATGATTTTAGCACCGTCTTGTTCAACTTTCTTTTTATCCATGGTGGTTGAATACGGATTATCCAACAAGTCGTAGCTCAAATAAACCCAGCTATTGCCGCCGACCAGATGACCGTTTTCCTTACTCCACAAGGAATAATTAACCGAGTATCGTACTTTTTCGCGCGTGGCGGTAATATCATCACGAAGTGCCTGCTGAACAACATTTTTCGAGACCGGTTCGATTTTCAGAAAATATTTAGCACATTTCGGCGTCCCGTACGGATTAAACGTATCCATCAATTCATTTTTAATCATCTGGCCGATTCTGTCGGTCACCGTTTCAACTTTTATCTGCGCCATTTCGCGCACAATATCGGTATCATACTGGTTATTATAATACCACAGATCTTTTCCGCCGGTTTTTTCCACATAAAGCGGTTCAAAGCCGCAGCCGGACAAGCCCAAAATCACCAACACGAGTGCAAATATGTATCTTTTAAACAACAATGTTGACAATCCTCCCCGGCACAACAATAATCTTTTTAACTTCTTTACCTTCAATTTGGCGTGCCACATTATCCAATTGAAGGGCTACTGATTGCGTTTCTTCCTTCGTTGCGTTTTTCGCAACAGTAATTGTTCCGCGCATTTTTCCGTTCATCTGCACACCAAGTGTCACCATTTGTTCTTCTGCCAAAGCCGGATCCCCGATCGGCCAAGTTTCGGCAACAATAAGCGATTGATGTCCCAAACGCGCCCACATTTCTTCGGCCAGATGCGGTGTAAACGGCGCCAGCAATTTCAGCAAAGTTTCATACATCGGCGCCGGAATTTTTTCCATACCGGCCAGATGGTTCACATATGTCATCAACGACGAAACAGCCGTATTAAACTTCATTTGATCTATTCTTTCGCCGACATCTAGAATACATTTATGCATAGCGCGCAAGTCATCATCACTCATCACCGCATCGGCATAAACCTTTTGAAACAGCGCATAAACACGACTGACGAATCGATAAACGCCGTTTAAGCTTTCTTCCGACCACATTGCCACCTGATCAAACGGTCCGATAAACATTTCGTACAAGCGGAAAGTATCCGCGCCGTAATTATCGACAATATCATCCGGATTAACCACATTGCCGCGCGATTTACTCATTTTTTCTCCGTCCGATGCCAAGATCATACCGTGCGACGTCCGTTTTTGATATGGTTCCGGTTGTGACACATAGCCGCAATCGTACAAGAATTTATGCCAGAAACGCGAATATAATAAGTGCAATGTCGTATGTTCCATACCACCGTTGTACCACTCAACGTTCATCCAATAATCTAACGCTTCTTGAGAGGCAAACTCCTTATCATTGTGCGGATCGCAGTAGCGCAAAAAGTACCATGACGAGCCTGCCCAGTTCGGCATCACATCGGTTTCACGACGCGCCTCACCGCCGCATTTCGGGCATGTTGTTTTCAGCCACTCGGTTGCATTAGCCAAAGGCGATTCCCCATTGTCATTCGGGCGATAATCCGGAACATCAGGCAAGCGAAGCGGCAACTGATCTTCAGGAACAGGCTGCCAGCCGCAATGCGGACAATAAACCATCGGGATCGGTTCTCCCCAATAGCGCTGACGAGAAAACACCCAATCACGCAATTTGAAATTCACTTTAGCGCGTCCGAATCCATGTTCTTCAGCATAATGAATAGCCGCGGTCATGGCTTGTTTTTTATCCATACCATCCATAAAGCCGGAATTAATATGAACACCATCTTCCTCCCATGCTTGCTGACTGATATCACCGCCGTCCAAAACCTGAACAATCGGCAATCCGAACACTTTAGCAAAGTCATAATCGCGCTGGTCATGCGCTGGTACCGCCATAATCGCACCGGTACCGTATCCGGTCAGCACATAGTCTGAAATAAACACCGGCAGCAACTGACCGTTAAACGGATTTTTCGCTTTAACACCTTTCAGTTCCACGCCTGTTTTCGCGGTATCCGATGTCCGCTGCAGTTCAGATTTTTTGGCGGCATTTTCAACATATTGTTTCACTTCCGCCGCATTTTCGAATCGATCAGCCAGTTGAGCGACCAGCTCATGTTCCGGTGCCATAACGCAATATGTTGCGCCGAATATCGTATCCGGACGCGTTGTATAAACAACCATTTTCTGCGCCAACGGCTGTCCGTTTTCGTCACATAATTCAAATTCCAATTCAGCGCCTTCCGAACGGCCGATCCAATTAACTTGCGTTGACTTCACCCGATCAATAAAATCAACTTTTTGCAAATCATCAATCAAGCGGTCAGCATATTTGGTAATTGCCAACATCCATTGTTCTTTATTTTTGCGCACCACTTCCGCGCCGCATCTTTCGCAATGTCCGTTGACCACTTCTTCATTAGCCAAGCCAACCTTACATGACGGGCACCAGTTAATGGCCATTTTATCTTTATAGGCCAAGCCGTGTTTCCAAAACTGGATAAACATCCACTGAGTCCACTTATAGTATTCCGGATCGCAAGTATTAAAGCATCTGTCCCAATCGAACGAAAAGCCGAGGGATTTAAGCTGACGGGTGAAGTTTTCAATATTAGCCTTGGTTGAAACAGCCGGATGCACACCTGTTTTAATGGCATAATTTTCCGCCGGCAGACCGAACGCATCAAAGCCCATCGGATAAAGAACATTCAGGCCTTGCATTCTTTTTTTGCGGGCAACAACATCTAATGCCGTGTACGAGCGCGGATGACCGACATGCAATCCGGCGCCGGACGGATACGGAAATTCAACCAGCACATAAAATTTTTCTTTTTGGTGATCAATATCGACTTTATAAGCTTTTTCATCTTCACAAATTTTCTGCCATTTTTTCTCGATTGTGCGGAAGTTGTAGCGATCTTCGCCTTTCCATTCTTCACGCCATTCTTCCCAGTTGTTTTTTCCGTTATATCGTGCTATTCCCGCCATAATATCCTCTTATATCCCTGATTTTCACATAAATTCGCCTTAGCCTAGCACATTCTTTTTGATTTTTCAACGGCTTCGATTTTTTTGCACAGCCGGTTTTAACGAAATAATAACTGTTTCAAGCTAGACTGTTTGCAGGAAGAAAGCCCATGAAAAACCGCCGATTTTTAAAAAGTGCCTTGCAAAAGTCTTTAAACGCGCCCGACGTCAGCGGCGAGGACCGCATTTTTTCGGCACTGATCGACGATCTGGGGCTTTTTTATCAGGCGGCTGAATACGCTGCCGATGCCGAGCCTTGTTTTGTTCATCCGCGTTTATTAAAAAAATTGCAAAGCGCGGCCTGTTTTGATGCTTCAAATGCCAAAACATTCGCCGCTGAGTTTGCGCAATATTGTCACGATTTCGGCGAAAACATCGTTATGCCGGACGAAACATCGGCGGTCAAAAAAATCAAAAAAGACTATAACTTAAGCTGTGTCAACCGCCAAACGGCACAGCGGCGCATAACCGCCACGCGCATTTTCCCGTCCGAATATCTGACGAATCTTTTTGCCGCAGATAAAATTTACGCAAACATTTATCAACGGCTCAAAGAAAGTTTACAAAAAGCGCCGGCGACACAGGAAATTGTGTTCATGGAAGAGTTTCGCCGCACTTATAACGAATCGATCCGCTGTCTGCAACCGGCCGATCTTTTGTTCATTGCCAACAAGCGTTTATTCAAAAAATACACGCACAAGCTTTTAGCACAAGTTTTCCAGAATCAACCGATTGATCTGAACGATGTTCTTTCACTGCCTTTCCGTGGGCAGGAACTGCCGTTTTTAAGGGCATACATAAATCGCTACCGAGCGCATTTATTGCAAACAGCCGCTTGTATAAATCGTCTCTGCGGCAAGCCGGAATTGATCGGCATGGCCCAATTATTGTTGACCGATTCCAAGCGTTTCAAGCGTTTATTCCGTGATTTTTACAACTGCCGCGCCGACGCCGATACGGATGATTTATTGGCACTCAACCGTGCATTTGTACAAATTCACCGCCGATTGGCGATCATGCACTATTTATCGGCCTCAGCCAACGCTTTGGAAAATCAAAATCTGCGGCCGCAAGATGTCAAACAGCAGCCGGAGCTTCCGGCTGTTTCGCCGCAAGACGAGCTGAAAAAAATAGAAATTCTGCTGCAAAAGGGTCAAAAAGATCCCGATCCGAAATCCAAACTGGCGCAGATCTGTCTTCGCGCACATCGTGATTTCAGCGCCTCGGTCAATCATTTTGAAGACTTATGGATCAAATTCCGCGGTCTTTCTCCCCGCTGATCTGCCTGAATTGATTTAATTGTTACATTTTTGTTAAAAATAGGCAAGTCAAGACGAAAAGCCTTGCTTTTTTGGCTACGAAGGGGTATGCTAAGGTCAGTAATGAAAAAAACCCCTTTTTGAGGAGAAAAACCATGACAGTGACAGCATTAACACAAACAGAAAGAGCCGATTATAATAGGATTAAAAGAGAATTATCTGCATTAAAAGATAAAAAACAAAAAGCCTCCTCTCAAAAACAAAAAGAAGAAATACAGCGTCAAATAGATGCTCTTCTTGATCGCAAAAATATGTACGATAGCCCTAAACGACTGGAAGCGCACCGACGTGCAGAAGCACAACGCAATGTTAATCCGAAAGTCAAAAAAATAGTTTCAACAGCCTTAGAAACAGGAAACTTGAGTAATGTTTTGACGGACATTCAAAAAACCCAACCATATCAATATCAATTTTCCAACCCTGTTCCAGAACGAAACTACGTTCCTTTGCACCAGCTTTCTCCGTCCGCCGCCCAGAGTGCGAATCAAACTCCGGCTCAGACAGCGGCTAAAAAAAGCGGAAACAGCAGTACACATGCTGGATCAAGAAACAATGGAACCAGGGCATCAACAGCCTCTCGTCGTCGAACGGCCACGACTCGCTCTCAAAGTAGCACGCGCACGAGAACGCTTCGACAAACAACTCCGCTTGACAATGCCGATTTAGACCGCGTTGTCAGAATGACACCGACTTATCTGCGCAATTTTTTGGTGCAAGCCAAAATCATCACTGAAGATGAATCGAACAACAATCGCTCCTCCAATAAGTTACGCGAGCTTCTCCGTGACAAACTGTCATCTTTGACGGACGAACAAAAAAAGCTGCTTGATGCTTATGTTACTGAACAAAACACAGCCATCAAAGAGCACTGGAATGACATCCGTACTTCCGGCGGTAATGCTGACAGCGAATTTGATATGACGAAAACAATCATGCAAAGAGATAAAGACGCCGCTCAGAAACAGGCTGAAACTCAGGCTGAAGTTCAGCCTCAGAAGGCACGCAAAAGCATTGGTGAAAGATTATGGGATAGTCTCAGTGAAGAAAGCAAAGAAAAAATTAAAGAAGCACTTCAAACGCCTACTCAGTCGAAGCAGCCGGCATATCCTCATCTGCCACAAAACTTGATCAGTGCAGTCAAAAATGAGACTGAAGAGATGTATAAGTATTTCAGACGTCATTCTAAGAGTTGTGGCGATTTTAAGAAAGCTGATGTATTGGGTAAAGATGGTAAACCTGATGCGGCCAAAATGCTTGGTTGGTTGAATGAACATTATCCTGACTTCAAAGAGAGCCGCAAGCAGAAAATTGACAAGACTTGCCTTAAATATGATCAAAGCCAAAACAATCAGCCACAATCAAAGGCAAACAGTCATCAGCAAGAAACAACTCCGCCGGCAAAATCCGATCAGAAAAAGCTCAACATAAACGCGATGATACAAGAAGCAGGCCGTCTTCGCTAGGTCTTTTCTGAGCGTAACACAAAGCACCTTTATATTAACCATAAAAGGTGCTTTACGTTTTTAATAACAAAGTCATTGTTCGCGCGGCACGCTGTGTCTTGTTTTTATTGTCATCCCTTTCGCGGCGCTGCGCGTCCGCGAAAGGGATTCCATTTTTGCGCAGCACTGTATCATATAAAAATATTGTCATCGCTCAAGGTGCGCTGTGCGTCACCTTGTCCAGCGATCTCATCTTTGCGCAGCACTATATCTATAAAAATAACGTCATTCCTTGCGGTGTGCGGCGCATCACCGCATCAAGGAATCTGACCTTTGCATAGCGCTATATCTATAAAAATATTGAAGATGCCCTGATCTCGTGTGTTCCACACTCAGAGGTGTGACT
>JAFVEP010000061.1 GCA_017475935.1 Alphaproteobacteria bacterium | reverse complement strand
CTTTGACTTGATTTCTCAACATCAAATTGATATTATCCAGAACAAAATTAACAACCGACCGATGAAGGTTCTTAACTGGAATACTCCGTGCCAACTATTCTTCACTTCATAATCGTTCGGCTTCTATCTTGAATCTACATTTTACCACAAAGGCGAATAACTAAAATCTGAAATCGCGTCCGGTGCCGTCACGTATTGAAGTCAGCCATTTGGCGGTTATCTCTGCGGCTTTTGGCGATAAGGTGGCCAATTCTTTAGCGATCAGCTTTTCGCCTAATTCTTTTGTTGCCGGCGAAGCATAATCCGTCAAATATTCTTCCAGAGTGAGCAGGGCATTCGGGTGGCAACAATTGTGAATTTGTTTGGTTTTACATAGTTCCATAAAGCGATCGCCAGTTCGTCCGGCGCGATAACATGCTGTGCAAAAGCTTGGTAAATAGCCGCGCTCCATCAGCCAGTAAATCACTTCATCAAGCGTGCGTGTGTCGATGACATCAAATTGCGCCGACTCATTATCCTGAGCGGAATTTTCCGCATAGCCGCCGACAGATGTTTTGGAACCGCCGGAAAGCTGTGAAATTCCCAATTCCAACACGCGTTCACGTGTTTTTTGACTTTCACGGGTAGAAATGATCATGCCGGTATATGGTACGGCAATGCGAATGCAGGCAACAATTTTAGCGAAAATATCGTCATTGATGCAGTCTTTGAATGAATTCGGATCAATGTCATCTGCCGGTCTGAGGCGGGGAACACTGATTGTATGCGGTCCGACACCATGCACGGCTTCCAAGTGTTCGGCATGCATCAAAAGACCGGTAAATTCATACAGATAGGTTGATAAGCCGAACAGCACACCCAAACCGACGTCATCAATGCCGGCAGCCATTGCCCGATCCATGGCTTCGGTATGCCACGCATAGTCGTGTTTCGGTCCGGCCGGATGGAGAGTTTCATAAGATTGGCGATTATAAGTCTCCTGAAACAAAATATAAGTTCCGATACCGGCCTCTTTTAATTGACGATAGTTGTCAATCGTCGTTGCGGCGATATTGACATTAACACGGCGTATGGCTCCGTTTTTGTGCTTAATGGCATAGATTGTTTGAATACTCTCCAAAACATATTCAATCGGATTATTGATCGGATCTTCGCCCAACTCCAGAGCCAATCTTTTATGCCCCATATCTTGCAGGGCGATTACTTCTCGACGGATTTCATCCTGCGTCATCTTTTTACGTGGAATATGTTTGTTCTTGATATGATAAGGACAATAAACGCAGCTGTTGACGCAATAATTTGACAGATAAAGCGGTGCGAATAAGACCATGCGGTTGCCGTAGTAATTTAATTTGATTTGTTTGGCCAGTGTATAAATTTGCTCATTAATCTCCGGAATATCACAGGCTAATAAAACAACGGCTTCGCGATGGGTTAAACCTTTTTCTTTTTTCGCTTTATCCAGAATTTGCTCCAAAAGGACACGGTTGTTTTTGTTTTCCTCAGCATAGTTCAGGCTGTCAAGAATTTCTTGGTGCGAGATAAACTCGTCCGCTTTCAATGATTTGGGATCAAATATTATGTTCATCGTCTGATTATCCACGTTTATTTCAAAAAGTCGTTTAAATTAATGTCTTGTGGTTGTATTTGATTTTCGTTGACTTGACTGTCATCTTCCGAAAGATCCAGATCGGCGATTTCTGAGGCGAGTTGATCATTGAAAATGGTTTTCAACCGGTCAGAAGCTCCGTTTGGGTTCGGCGCATTGTCTTCAATCAGATCTTCCAGATTTTTTTGCGGTGCATCTGTCGTTTCATCAGGCGAAAAAGGTTGCGGATCGAAAGCAGGCTTTGTGTCTTGCAGATTCATAACGGATTCAGGGTAGGAGGCTTCCTCTTGCGGAGCTGAATATTTTTCCGTATCAAAAGCACCGGCCATACGTGCGGCAGAGGTCATCTTTTTGATCTGTTGTTCCAATCGGTCAATATGACGGATAATTTTTTCTTCGCTGTGTGCCGCGCTTGTTGAATCAGCAGCTGAAAAACCCTGATTAAGTATTTGCTGTTTCAGATCTGACAATGTATCTGAAAGTAAAAGGTTTTGATCGGCGGCGTTGCGGTTGTAGTTGTCCATTTTAAGATCAAGAGAGCGAACATAGTTCAATAAAGAAGGATCGTTTTTTTCATCTTCTGTCTTTAGGTGCGGATTTAGTTGCTTGCTATCCAGAGGATAATTGGTGATTGTATTTTTTATTCCGTTGAGATTGCGTAATATTTTAGAAAATATTTGCTGTTTAGCTTTTTCGTCTTGTATGTTTTCGCAAAAAACAACGGAGAGAGCGGAGATTAATAGCGAGAAAACCAGTAAAAGCAAAGACAAATGGGCAAATATTGCGTGATTTTCGCCCTTCGTGATGCTGAAATATACAAAACCGTACAGCAAACAACCGGCAATAGCCAGACTTAAAACTTTGACCATATTTAAAACATATTTCATTACACACCTCTTGAAAAGAGAGTATAATATTGTTTTTGCAAAAAGCAATCGGGCTTTATATTTATCCGCCGTTTTTATACGGATTGTTCTCTGGTTTTATGAAATTCGATATCCGGAAAATCTTCGTGCGCTTTATTCAAATGCCACGAGTTGCGCGCCAGAAAAACTTTCGAAGCATCGTAATCTTCTGCCAAGTTGGCTTGATTGGCCGTGTAAAATTTTTCCAAGATATCTTTCTTGTTACACGAAATCCAACGGGCCGTATAGTATTGTGTCGGTTCAAAAATCACGTCAATATTGAATTCCGTGCGCAATCTGTCGGCAATGACTTCAAATTGCAGAACGCCGACAACACCGACAATATATTCCGAACCGATCATCGGTTTGAAAATACTGGCGCCGCCTTCTTCGGCAATTTGCTGCAGGGCGTTGGACAGGTGCTTGGATTTCAGCGGATCTTTGGCGCGGACAGACTGCAATAATTCAGGGGCAAAGCTCGGAATTCCGGTATAATGCAATTTTTCGCCTTCGGTCAGCGTATCACCGATGCGCAGCTGACCATGGTTTGGAATGCCGATAATATCACCGGCATAAGCGTCTTCGGCAAGCTCTCGCTCTTGCGCCAAAAACAGAACAGGCGTCGGCACTTTAATCTCCTTGCCTGTGCGTACTTGCAACAAGCTCATACCTCTTTTAAAGTGGCCCGAGCAAAGGCGCATAAAGGCAATACGATCACGATGTTTCGGATCCATATTGGCTTGTATTTTGAAAATAAATCCGCTGACTTTAGGTTCATTGGCCGTAACAACGCGTTCAATGGCCGGATGCGGTTGCGGAAGCGGAGCAAAATGACATAATCCGTTTAAAATTTCGCGCACACCGAAATTGTTGACCGCGCTGCCGAAAAAGACGGGAGTCAGAGCACCGCTTAAATATTCTTGCATATTGAAAGCAGGGCATAATTCGCGCACCATTTCCACATCTTCGCGTAATTTTTGTGCCGCATGTGCCGGTAATAAGGTGTCTAATTTCGGATCATCTAAGCCGTTGCAAGTTTCGATGGTGTCGTTAATTTGCGATTTGTCGCCGGTTTTATTCATCAAAATCAAGCGATCATTGATCAAGTCATAGCAGCCGAGAAAATCGCGCCCGCTACCGATCGGCCAACTGGCCGGTGTGACTTGCAGAGCTAAGGTGTTTTCTATATCATCTAAAAGGGTAAACGGATCCAATCCTTCCCGATCCAGCTTGTTGATGAAGGTTAAGATCGGAATGTTGCGCAGCCGGCAGACTTCAAATAATTTTTTTGTTTGCGTTTCGATACCTTTGGCTGAATCTAAAACCATAACGGCGGAATCGACAGCCGTTAAAACGCGATATGTGTCTTCCGAGAAATCTTCGTGTCCGGGGGTGTCAAGCAGATTAAATGTGATATTATTGTAATCAAAATTCATGACGGAGGAGGCAACGGAAATACCGCGTTCCTGTTCCACTTTCATCCAGTCGGATCGTGCTTTGCGATTTTCGCCGCGTGCTTTGACGGCGCCGGCTTGCTGAATGGCACCGCCGAACAGCAACAGCTTTTCGGTAAGGGTTGTTTTTCCGGCATCCGGATGGGAAATAATCGCAAATGTTTTACGCGGATTTATTTTATTGTCGCTCATTTTTTTTCCTCGTTTATGATATCTTTGAAGCTTTTATATACAAATTAAAGCAAAATGCAACATTTTTTTAGAGCTTTGAAATAAGAGATAAACATCAAAATGATTTTTTTGTTGCAATCTGACAAAATCTGCGATAGACAGGATACTAAGATAGGCAGGATAAATTTTTGCTTATTTAGAACCAGAGGTGGTTCGGAGCTGTCAGAAGCTCTTATATTGCGCTCGGCGAAGGGATTTTCGTCGTTAGATGGGTCGATTTTTTGTGATCGGCGATTAAATAATCCCAGACCATTTACAATGGTCTGGGAGCTTTTAGCGGATGTCCAAAAGCAACTCGTTATCTCTGAAAAAAGTTGCTTGAAAGGCTGGAAGAGTCATTTAGCGTAATATGATTTCTGAACTCCCAGACCACCTTTGACGGTGGTTTTTATTTTGTCATAGGGAGTAGTAAATGACTAAAAACGATAAAGAGTTAATCTTCAACAGTCAGGAATCATACTGTAAAGGTGTAAAATATCTTATTACGGGTGTTGATGGATTTGTCGGACAGTATTTTGTGGAATATGTTCAAAAATATGAACCCAATGCAGAAATATTGGGTGTAGATATTGCGCCTAATTGTCATTTTCCAATACAAAAATACAATTCATTAAATTTGATGGATAAAAAAGCAACTTCAGATATGATGAGAGAATTTGCTCCGGATTATATTGTACATCTTGCATCGATTAGTTCGGTTGGGTATAGTTGGAGAGAACCTGTAAAGTGTTTTGAAAATAATACGAGCATAATGTTAAACATTTTAGAGGCCATTGTGCAAAATAAACTTAAAACAAGGGTGCTTTCAATCGGATCCTCAGAGGAGTATGGTAATATTCCCATGCCGATGACAGAAGATATGCCGCTTAATCCGCAAAATCCGTATGCCGTAGCAAAAGTCAGTCAGGAACTGCTTGGCAAACTTTATGCTCAAAGTATGGGTGTTGAAATAGTGATGACACGATCATTTAATCATATCGGACCAAGACAGAGTGAACGTTTTGTAATACCCAGCTTTATGCGGCAATTGGTTAACATCCGTCAAGGGGCTGAAAATAAGATGTTGGTCGGTAATATAAGTGTAGCGCGTGATTTTTCAGACGTTCGAGATGTTGTGGATGCCTATTATAAAATTTTACACAATGGCCAGAAAGGCGAAGTTTATAATGTATGTTCGGGACATGCTTATCAGTTGCATGAAATTATAACGATGGCTGAGGAGATTTTAGATATTAAAGTTCACGTTGAAGTAGATGCTGAGCGTTTACGGCCAAACGACGTGATGTTGATTTTGGGCGATAATACAAAATTGCGTACGGAGATCGGTTGGCAACCGCAATATGAAATAAAACAAACGATAACAGATATTTTGAATAGCATGAGAGGGTAAGATGAATGGAAATGGTAAGAATATGATCAAAGTGTTATTTGATGCAACAATACTGAATAACATTTATACCAAGAGTTGCGGTCGTAGCGGTATTTTTTGGACAGCATTTAATTTACTTAAGTCATTGAATCTTCGTAAAGACGTGCGAATTTATCTATATTCTCAAAATCCAATAATTACCAAAAAATTTATTACAGATTATGCGACCGAACTGCCCAATGTCTCATTATATTTTGAAGATATTAAAGATATAGATATATGTTTTTCATCGGTATTTGCAATACCTGAAGCCATTAAAAAGACAGGAATTTCTTGCTTTATACTTATTCATGACTGTCTTCCTTTAATTTTTCCACAGTATTTCGGAGATTACAGCAAAAACTGGTTTGCTAAATTGTTTAACTCACTCAATAATGATGATTATTGTTTCTCCAATTCGGAACATACTAAGAAAGATTTTTTACGACTTTGTCCGCGATTAGATGCAAATAAAATTATCACCATCCCACTTTCAACCAATTTAGCGTATAAACCGAACAAAATTTTAACGGCAACTGTACGGAAAAAATATAATATTCCGACAGATAAAAAATACTTATTTTCGCTCTGTTCTTTGGAACCGCGCAAAAATTTAATTCGAGCCGTCAGAACATTTATCCGATTTATTGAGAAAAATCATATTGAGGATTTAGTGTTTGTGCTCGGCGGCGGTGCTTGGAAGGGTTTTATTGAGAGATTTGAAAAAGAAGTTCCTGATTTTGAAAAATATAAAGATAAAATTATTCGCGCCGGTTATGTTGATGATGAAGATATGGAAGTTCTTTATTCTAATGCCGAGTGGTTTGTTTATACCAGTCAATATGAAGGATTTGGTATGCCGCCTTTGGAAGCAATGGCATGTGGTACAGCCGTCATAACATCAAACAATTCCAGCTTGCCGGAGGTGGTTGGTGATGCCGGAATCATGATAAATTGGGACAGTGATGAAGAGCATATTGCCGCTTATGAGAAATATTATTTTGATAAAAAGTTCCGTGATCAGATGGCTCGAAAAGGATTAAAACGCTCAAAATTATTTTCTTGGAAAAGAGCAACCGATATCATGGTTGAACAATTTAAAAAATGTCCTCAAAATCCCAATAGAACCTCATTGATTTTGAAAAATTTTTACAAAACACAAGCGAAAAAAAGTGCACATACATATATCGTCACTGTGAAACTATTTAATTTTCTGCCATTGTTCGGGTATAAACGAATTGGCGGTCGCAGGCAATGGAAAATCTTTGGCTTGCCGATTTTAAAAATTCGTAAAATGGATGATGCGATCATCACAAAATACTATATTTTGGGCTTGCCTGTAGTCAAAGCATATAAAATAAAAACAATCAAAAAATAAAGAGATTACCATGGACTGTAAAAATATTTTCTTTAAATTTGCAAATAATCAGTTTTTGCTTATTCGTAAATATATATTGTTGGTTGATAATACTTTTAATAACGAAGCGGAATTAACCGATAATTTTGCGTTGTTTGAGTGGTTGCAAACTCAATCTAAATACAAAAAAATCAGTTATTACATTATCAATAAACATAATGTGCAATATAAACAAATTGCAACAAAGTATCCGCATAATATTATTCCGGTTGAACACGGAATGTTAGATTGGCCTTTATTGCGAAAAATGGTTCGTGCCAAATTTTGGTTGGATTCATTCCAAGTAATTTCAGCATTTGACCCCGATGCTATCATTCGGAAGGGCAAAATTACCACTGTTTATACGCAACACGGAATTAATTATTTTAAGCCGGGATTTTTGGGGAATATTGCTATTAGTCCCAAGTATTTTAATAAAATAATTTTCAGTAATACAACCGAGCGAGAGTTGTTCAAAAAATACTACGGGTATAATGATAAAAACGCAGTTATAGCGGGGTTGTCACGCTGGGATTTAATGAAAAAACATCCCCAAGAAAAAATTATTTTTGCGTATTTTACCAGTCGCGCATATTTGAATCAAGGCCGTCGTGCGCAGCTGACTCAGTCAAAATACTATAAAAACATTATAGCTTTCTTATCATCTCGTAAAATGAAAGTGTTTTTGCATAAAAATAATATAAAATTGTATGTCGGCATGCATCACGAAATGACGAAATGTAAGCAAATAAAAAAACAAATGTTATCAGAAGTTAATTTAATTGAAGATAAAGATATTGGTAATATTAAGCAAAAAGCAAGTATGTTGATTACTGATTTTTCGAGCATGTGCTTTGATTTTATGATTAAGGATAAGCCGGTGATATTTTTTAGAGTTGATGCTGGTGATTCACTGTGCAAATTGCATCCGGATAGCGCTGAAAATGATATAAATGTTGAAAAGAAAAATAACGAATTATACAACATCTTTTACACAGCGGAAGATGTGGTGGATTCTATTGAAAAATATGTGAAGAATAATTTTCAACTTGAAAAAGAATATATTGCTAAAAATGAAAAGTTTTTCACTTATCGTGAAAATATACGGCAACATCTTATAGAAAACCTTTTATCTTCACCGAAAAATGTTTCTAATGTATTGCCTGGTATCAAAATGAATTCATCAGGCGTGAGGTATTGTTTGTTAAATTTTCTGCCATTCTGTGAGTATAAACGCATTGGCGGTCGTAAGCAGTGGAAAATCTTTGGCTTCCCAATTTTTAAAATTCGCCGAATGGCTAATGGAATAACAACAAAATATTACGTTTTAGGCTTTCCAATAATGAAAGTTAGTCGAAAATTATGGTGATTAATTTTTCTTGAAATATAAAAAGCGTTGCGAATGATTGCAACGTTTTTTATATGAAGATATCAATCATTGTATTTTTTTCTTGATTTATTGCTTTTTTTATGCTCTATTCAAGCTGATTAATTTGACCGCTGCGGATATGGTGAAATTGGTAGACACGCCAGACTTAGGATCTGGTGCCGCAAGGCATAAGAGTTCGAGTCTCTTTATCCGCACCAATTTTGTTTGTTAACAAGAGTAAGAGATATGAAATTTAAAGAAGAAAAATCTAAAGGCTTAAATAAAAAATATAGCGTTACAATTGCGGCTGCTGATTTTGCGGCTGCTGTTGAAAAAAAATTACAGAACATCGCCAAACAGGTTAAAATGCCGGGTTTTAGAGCCGGTAAAGCACCGAAGTCGATGATTGAACAAAAATACCGTCCGTCGGTTCTCGGTGAGGTTTTGGATGATATGATCCGTGATGCGGCTAATCAAGTAATCAGTGAGAGTAAAATCCGTCCGGCAGTTACTCCGGATATTAAATTGGATAAATTCGATGACGGTAAAGATATTGAGTTCTCAATTGAAACGGAAGTTCTTCCGGAAATTAAATTGGGCGATTTTTCCAAAATTTCATTGAAAAAATATGTGGCCGATGTTCCGGCGCAAGAGGTTGACAATGCCGTTAAATACATGGCTGAATCGCGTCGTGATACCGTCAAAGTTGAAGAAAAACGTGCAACCAAAAAAGGCGATGTCGCTGTGATTGATTTCGTCGGTTCGGTTGACGGTGTGGAATTTGAAGGCGGAAAAGGTAAAGATTATCCGTTGGAATTAGGCTCTAATTCGTTTATACCGGGGTTTGAAGATCAGTTGATTAAACATAAAGCAGGTGAGACAGTTGAGGTGAAAGTGACTTTCCCGAAGGAATATCATGCTCAAAATCTGGCTGGTAAAGATGCCTTGTTTGTGACGACTATTAAAGAAATTCGCACCTATAAACAGGCTGAAATTAATGATGAATTTGCCAAAACAGTCGGCGCGAAAGATTTGGCTGATCTGAAAGCTAAAGTTGAAGAACGGATGAAACAAGACTATGAAACGGCTTCTCACATGAAATTAAAACGTGATTTGCTGGATGCTTTGGATAAGGAATATAAGTTTGAAGTTCCGCAAAAGCTTGTTGATGCCGAATACAATGCCATCGAAAAGCAATATAAAGATGCTAAGAGCAAAAATATGCTTGATGAACACGAAAAAGCTTTGGATGAAAAAGATGTGTTGGCAGAATATAAAGAAATTGCCGTACGTCGTGTTAAATTGGGCTTATTGCTGTCTGAAATCGGTGCTCATGCTCAGTTGACACTTACGCCGGAGGATATGAATAAGGCTATTTTGAATGAGGCCAAAAAATATCCGGGACAAGAGCAGATGGTCTTGAACTACTATATGAAGAATAAAGAAGCAATGGAGGCTTTGCGCTCTCCGGCATATGAGGAAAAAATCATAGACCATGTTTTAGGCTTGGCGGCTTTGAAAGAAACAAAAGTTTCTGTTGAAGAGTTGTACGATTTTTCGGATGAGAAAAAGTCAACAGCCAAAAAAACTAAAAAAGCAAAAGCTGAAAAATAAGATCTTTGTTTCATAGCATATCAAAAGGCATCGGTTATTTGATCGATGCCTTTTTTGTATTGGCGGAGAAATAGAGATTCGAATTCTGAAAAGGATCACTCCTTCGACGGATCTTGACAAGACAGAGAATTTGTAATACTTTCCACTAAGCGAAAACTTGAGGACATAATGAGAAAAAAAGAACTTTTGGCACCGGCCGGTGATATTGAGGCAGGGTATGCGGCTCTTTACTATGGAGCAGATGCCGTGTATCTGGGACTTTCTAAATTTTCCGCCCGCGCAACGGCGATTAATTTTGACGAGGAAAATTTGGATCGGTTTACTGCCTATGCACACCATTTGCAGCGCAAGGTCTATGTGGCGCTCAATACGGTGTTGCAGGAAGATGAATTGGCGGATTTAATTGACAGCTTAGATTTGTGTACAAGGTGTCATGTTGACGGCCTGATTATACAAGATCTTGGCGTTGCTCATGTTATGAAAGAAAAATATCCGTGGTTTGAAATGCATGCCAGTACGCAAATGGCCGTTCATAATAAGGAAGGCGCATTGTTTCTCAAAAATATGGGGTTTAAGAGGGTGGTTGTTGCGCGCGAATTAACCTTAAAGGAAATAGAGGAAATTGCCTCTATTGCAGATTTGGAAATCGAAGCTTTTATTCATGGGGCGCTGTGTTATTCATATAGCGGCCTATGTCAATTTTCTGCCGTTGAACACGGACGAAGTGCTAATCGCGGCAAATGCTTATATCCTTGCCGTGCAGAGTTTGAATTTCAAGGGAAAAAAACACATCTGTTTTCCATGAAAGATATGGCGTTGCAAGCTGATGTTTTAAAAATGCCGGTTGATTCGCTGAAAATAGAAGGGCGGAAAAAATCGGCTTTGTATGTCGCGGCCGTTACCAATTATTATCGCCGGATTTTGGATGGTAAAGGGGCTGATCAAAATTTGGAAAATGATATCAAGCAGATTTTTTCGCGCCCATGGTGTCAATTTCATTTTAACGGCAAGGACAAATCCGTAATTGACCGTAACTTTGTTGGTCACAGAGGACTTTTAATCGGGCAGGTGGAAGATATTTATCACGGGCAGATAAAGTTTAAAACCGCGCACAAA
This sequence comes from Alphaproteobacteria bacterium, assembly GCA_017475935.1. Taxonomy (GTDB): domain Bacteria; phylum Pseudomonadota; class Alphaproteobacteria; order RF32; family CAG-239; genus RUG410. Next base: position 19,861 of record JAFVEP010000061.1, on the reverse strand, counting down.
ATCGCCCGATACGACGGTTTGCAGATTGATTGTGTCGGACAGGAAAAGCCATACGGATTTTCCGTGCAGAATATAGCCGTTAATCACAAAAGTGTTTATGAAGCCGACAAAGGAGAGACGGTTTTGATCCGTTTGCCGAAGGGGTATCCGCATATCAAATCCGGCAGTTTGGTATATTTAGCTTCTTCAAGTGCGGTTAAAGGAAAATATAAATACACAAAACCAAAAGAAAGTTTATATCGAAATAACAATGATATAACGGTTCATGTTAATGTAAAAAATAACGTAATTGAAGCCATCTATGAGCAATATAGAGCCTCGCTTGAGGGGGTGTTTACGGTGGCGAAAAATCCGGAAAAATGTGATCAGGCCATTCAAGAAGCTTTCATGAAAACCGGTAATACAAAATTATGCCTCAAAGAAGTTGTTATTTATAATCCGCAGCAATTATTCGTACCGGTATCTCTGCTCAATCAATTACGACGTGCGTTATATGCTCAAATAAGATTTGAGCAAGAGGCTGTTCTTCTGCCGGAAGTTGAAAAGAAAGTAACGCCGCAAACTCAGTGGTCACTGAAAGTAGATAATCCGGATTACTTGACGGCGGTCAATGCAGACCAATTTGCTGAAATTGTCGTTTTGCTTCGACCGCAGATGTCCGTTGAAGCTTTACGGGCTTTGCCGAAGGATAAAGTTCGTCTGGCGTTGCCGGCAGTTTGTCGCCGACCGGAAAAATATCGGCGATTGGTGAGCGATTGTCTGTCGGCCGGATACTTGAAATGGGAGGTTGCCAATTATTGGGGGTTGGCATTTTTACCGACGGAAAAGCTGGATATTTCATTGGCATCTTCTGTTTATATGCTCAACTCTCAGGCGATGAATATGGCCTTAAAAATAGGGGCTTCAGGGGTGATGTTTTCCATAGAAGATACACACTCAAACATTGCTAAATTAATCAATCAAGTCAACATACAAAAGACCTTGGTCGTTTCTCAATATGTTCCTTTGTTTACCAGTGTGGGGTGCATACGTGACAATGATTGCTCTTCGTGTCCGCGCGGGGAATTGTGGTTCAATATGAAAAGAAACGGGCGTCAATACAATGCTTTATCGCGTGATTGTCAGATGATGGTTTTTGATGCCGAGCCGCTGTGTATTGCCGAAGAAGCAAAAGATTTGCATCCGGATTTGAAACAAATTGATCTTTCTTATGGACGTTTGACAATACCTGAGGTAAAGAATATTATTAAATTAATACTTTCAGAAAACAATGTATCTAATTGTATTAAAGCTAATTTTTGTTCAAAGATGATTTAGCCGGCGTTGTAGGTTTTAATGGCAGTATCCTGCTCAAAGAGGTATAACAAGTTGCGCAATGCTTGTCCTCTCTGCGAGGCGAGTGTCGGATCTTGCGCCAAAAGCAGAGAGGCATCTTTGTGAGCAGTCATCAGCAATCCCTGATGCTCGGATATATCCGCCAGTCGAAAATGATTAAAGCCGGATTGCCGAAGTCCAAGTATCTCCCCGCCGCCGCGCAATTTCAAATCTTCCTCGGCGATGATGAAACCGTCCTCGGTTTGTTTCATTGTATTTAATCTGGAGCGGGCAATCTCACTGAGCGGAAATCCATATAGCAAAATACAGTTAGAAGCTTCATTCCCTCGTTTAATGCGTCCGCGGAGCTGATGTAATTGTGCTAAACCGAAACGTTCGGCATGTTCAATGATCATCACGGTTGCCGCCGGCACATTCACGCCGACTTCAATAACGGTAGTTGATACAAGAAGTTTGATTGCGCCGGATTTAAAGCGCTCCATTACGGCATTCTTTTCGCTTTCTTTCATCTTACCATGGATCAGTCCGACAGCGTGTTCTCCGAAAATTTTTTTGAGGCTTTCATAGCGTTCCGTAGCGGCTGATAAATCAATTTTTTCCGATTCCTCGACTAAAGGACATACCCAATACGCTTGGCTTCCCGCAGCTATTTTTCGCTGCAATGCCGCAACGATATCATGAATTTTAGTTAACGGCATCACTGTTGTGCTGACAGGTTGCCGGCCGGCCGGAAGCTGGTCGATTTTGGAATATTCCATATCGCCGAATTGGGTTAAGACCAATGTGCGCGGAATAGGTGTGGCTGTCATGACAAGTACATCACAATTTTTTCCCTTATCAGACAGACTGAGACGCTGATTAACACCGAAACGATGCTGTTCATCAATAATGGTATAAGCCAAATTTTGAAATTCTACGTCCTCGGTAAATAAGGCGTGGGTACCGATCAGAATGTTAATCGTTCCGTCTTTTAATTGCTCCAACAGTGCTTGCCGTTTTTTGCCTTTGACACTTCCGGTAAGCAAGGCTATTTGAACACCGATGCTTTCACAGATTGGTAAAAGGGTATCATAATGTTGCTGTGCTAGAATTTCCGTCGGGGCCATGATTGCGGCCTGCGCCGCGCATTCTACGGCATTGAGCATGGTGATGAGTGCGACAATGGTTTTGCCGCTGCCGACATCGCCTTGCAGTAATCTTGACATTTTATACGGCGATTCCATATCTTTCAATATTTCTTCAATAACTCTGTTTTGGGCTTCCGTTAAACTGAAGGGAAGAAAAGGTTTAAGTTTGTCGCGCAAAATGCCGGATCCGTGCAGGCAACGGCCGGGGATTTTTTTTAAGCGGCTTCGTACAATGGCCAGCGATAATTGGTTGGCAAGCAGTTCATCATAAGCCAATCTCTGTCTGGAGGGACTTTTTGGTAAAAGGTCATCGGCAGATTGCGGATGGTGAACATTCCATAGGGCTGTTTTAAAATCAGGCCAATTTTTTTGTTTGATCAATTCCGGATCCAGCCATTCGGGGAGATCGGGAACATAGGTTAAAGCCTGCGCCATAAGTTTATACACCATTTTATTAGTGATGCCGGCGGTCAGCGGATAAACGGTTTCAATCAAAGGCAGCTGTTCAGCTTTGTTTTGATCGACAATGTAGTCGGGATGAGGCATTTGTAAACTTTGATTGAATATTTCTATTTTACCGCTGATGATTTTTTTAGCTCCGACAGGAAGAAGCTTGCTGAGTTGATCACCGTAGGTTTTAAAAAAAACAAGCGTCATCTGTTCGGTTTCATCTTCGACAACAACACGATAAGGCTGTTTGCGGCTTTTCGGAACAATATGTTCAATGACAGATACGTTGCCGGTCCAAAGTTGTCCGTTTCGGGCTTGCTTCAATGAAATAGAGCAACGTCGGTCAATATAACCGGAAGGTAAGTGCCAAAGCATGTCAACAATTTTGTTGCCGCACAAATTCGACAGCAGCCGGAAATATCGCTGGCCGACACCAGACAGCGTGTCCATAGGGGAAAAAAGCGGATATAATATACTCGGGCGCATTGTTAATTTTTCGTTTTTTTGTTGCTATCGGTTGTTATTGTATATATTTTAGCCGTATATGTAAATGAGAAAGCAGAAGTTATGCAAAGTGAACAAAAAAATTTTGCGCCGAAGTTCTTCACATCTGTTTGTGACGGATATGAGCCGTTTGTGATTGAAAAAATAGCAGAGGACGGGCAGGGGGTAATCTATGTTGCGGATAACGGAATCAATATGACGCAGACAGCAGCCATGCTCAGGCTGATGCATCCGGAATACCGCGTGTTTGAATTTCCGGCTTGGGATACCGTTCCATATGATCGTGTTTCGCCGAACGGAACAATTATGGCCAAACGCATCGAAACTTTGTCCTCTCTTTTGTTTGATAGCGACAAAACAACCCCGATCATTGTGATCACCAGTGTCGGTGCTGTTTTACAAAAATTGCCGCCGGCGCGGATATTTCATAATGCGCAAAAAATGGTTCAAGTCGGCAGTAAATTGAATTTTGATGAAATTATTCACTACGTTTCTCTCAATGGTTATTTGCGCGTTGAACAGGTTATGGAAGCCGGTGAATATGCTGTTCGAGGAGATATTATTGATATTTTTCCGAGCGGTTCGGAGCAACCATTGCGCATTGATTTGTTTGATGAAGAAGTGGAGCGTTTACGGATTTTTGATGCCGTGACACAGAGGACAATCGGTGAATTAAATGCCTATGTATTTCAAGCGGCTAATGAGGTTGTGCTTGATCCGCGCTCAATTAAATGCTTTCGGGAAAAGTATCGAGAACTTTTCGGCGCTGAGGCTATGCATGATGAACTGTATGAAAGCATTTCTAAGGGGATTAAAGTTTTGGGTATGGAACAGTGGCTGCCGCTGTTTTATGAAGATTCGCTTCCTTCTCTGTTTGATTATTTTCCGCAAGCCTCCGTTTTGCTGGGATTTCACACAGATGATGCCGTACGTGCGAAAACGGAAAGTATTCATGATTATTACGCGGCCAGAACAGAAAATATGGAGTATAATCAACGCAATGCGGAAGATGTGTACAGACCGATTAAACCGGAATTACTCTATTTGTCAGAAGCTGAATTGCACAAAATTTTGCAAAAACGAAATTGCTACGCCGTTACATCTATGTCGCAAGTACCAACGCAAAATGCGCAGGATTTACACACAATCCCCGGTCGTAATTTCACACATGCTAAACATGTCAGCCTTGCGGCTGTCTATGAAGATCTTAAACAGTACTTTTCGGAAAACGCTCGATTGAAACGTATCGTGTGCTGTTATACGCAAGGTTCCAGAGATCGATTGGCTAAATTGATGGCCGAACATCAAATAAATGATCTGGTTTTGTGTGACAGTTGGTTTGATGCACATCGTTATACACAACAAAAGAAAATTGCTTTAATAATTGCCGAATTGCCGCATGGCTTCCGCGATAACGCGTATTGTATTGTTTCCGAACAGGATATATTGGGCGAAAGACAGCATCGCAAAGTTAGAAAAATTAATGCCAAGAATTTTATTGAAGATATCTCGGTACTCAATATCGGGGAGCTTGTCGTGCATGCAGAACATGGTATATGCCGATTTTTGGGACTGGAAAATATTATGGCCGGCGGTGCGCCTCATGATTGCTTGAAGCTTTTATTTGCACACGATGATAAGCTTTTTGTGCCGGTGGAAAATATTGATGTGATCAGTCATTACGGTTCGGAAGATGAAAATGTGGCGCTTGACGTGTTGGGCGGAGCGGCTTGGCAAGCCAAAAAAGCTAAAGTCAAAGAAAAAATCAAAGATATTGCGGAAAAATTGATTAAGGTCGCTGCCGAGCGCCATCTGAAAACAGCTGAAAGCTTTGTTGTGCCGGAAGGCGCATACGATGAATTCTGCGCTCGTTTTCCATACAGCGAAACGGATGATCAGCTTCATGCCATTCATGATGTGTTAAGCGATTTGGCTGCCGGAGAACCGATGGATCGGCTTGTGTGCGGTGATGTCGGTTTCGGCAAAACGGAAGTGGCTTTGCGGGCGGCGTTTACGGTGGCCATGTCCGGTGCACAGGTGGCAATTATTGTACCGACGACTTTGCTTGCGCGTCAGCATTATTTGAACTTTGTCGATAGAATGCAGGGATTTCCCATCAACGTGCGTATGCTTTCCCGTCTGACATCGGCAAAAAACAGCAAAGAAACTAAGCAAGGACTGGCAGATGGTCATGTAGATATTGTCATCGGCACTCATGCGTTGCTGGCTAAAGATATTCAGTTCAATAATCTCGGATTGTTGATTATTGATGAAGAACAACATTTCGGGGTTGCGCATAAAGAAAAGTTAAAAGCTCTGAAAGCAGATGTCCATGTTTTGACGCTGAGTGCAACGCCTATCCCGCGGACACTGGAACTATCTTTGACCGGCGTAAAACAGTTGAGTATTATTGCCACACCGCCGGTCGATCGTTTGGCGGCGCGGACATTCGTCATGCCGTTTGACCGTGTGATGATTAAAGAGGCAATGTATCGTGAAAAATTTCGGGGAGGACAGTCATTTTTTGTATGCCCGCGCGTATCCGATATCAGGGAAGTGCAACAAGTTTTGAGTAATTTGCTGCCGAATTTCAAAATAGCTGTTGCGCATGGTCAAATGTCTGCCGCACAATTAGAAGAAATTGTCGGAGATTTTGCCGATGGCCAATACGATATTTTGCTCTCGACCACAATTATCGAATCAGGAATCGATATGCCGAAAGTAAATACCATGATTATTCATCGGGCGGATATGTTCGGTTTGGCTCAGCTTTATCAGTTAAGGGGACGTATTGGCCGCTCTAAAGTGAGAGGGTATTGCTATTTTACAATTCCGCAACGCAAAAAAATAACACCGGTCGCGGAAAAAAGACTGGCGATTTTAAAAGCCTTGGATACTTTGGGCGCCGGTTTTTCTCTGGCCAGTCATGATATGGATATCAGAGGCGCCGGTAATGTTTTGGGAACGGAACAGTCCGGTCATATCAAAGATGTCGGCATCGCTCTTTATCAGCATATGCTGGAAGAAGAAATTATGCGCCAAAAAGCCGAACAGAGCCGTGAACATCAATTTATGGAAAATGATTGGATGCCGCAAATTACGACGGGTATTCCGTTGATGATACCGGAAAGTTATGTGAAAGATTTGGGTGTGCGCATGGGATTGTATAAACGTATCGGTGCCATGAAAACATCAGATGAAATAAAGGATATGCGCGAAGAAATGATTGATCGCTTCGGTGACATTCCGCAAGAAGTGGAAAATTTATTACAAACGATCGAGATAAAATATTTGTGCTATCAAGCTAATGTGGCCAAAATTGATGCCGGTATGAAGGGGATTTTGCTTTCTTTTCATAACAATCGTTTTGACGCGGTGGATAAGTTAATGGATTGGGTGGCGCGTTCTTTCGGTATGGTCAAAATCAGACCGGATCAAAAACTGTTCATTGAGAAAGATTTATCCGCATATAAAGACAGAATTGACACGATTAAGACTACCTTACAAAAACTCATTGATCTTCGTTTGGTGTCACATCATTGATCGGTACGAAGCAGGTCTTCAATTTCTTGCGGTTTGACCATTTCCGGAAGAACCAATCCTTCGCGCATGAAAGGAGTGTACAGAATATAGAAAGGCAGTCCTTTCCGGCCGTATTTTTCCATAAACCGCAACGTTTGCGGATTGTAGTTTGTCCAATCAACGGTGATGTGCTCTAATTTAAATCTTTCCTTCCACTTATCAAGATTATGTGCGGAAAAAACGGCAAAGGAATTAAAATGACAAGTTAAACACCAGTCCGCACGTATTTCCACCAGTACGGATTTACCTTCGTCAATAAGTGATTGGATTAATTGATGATCGATATCTGTCTGCCGCTGCTGCATATGTTGAAGGTAGTTCAAACGATAGCTTGTTCGGGCAATGTAAATACTCGTTCCGCAGCAAGCAAGGAAAATAAGGAAAATTATCGCTTTGAGGCATTTTTTGATTTTGCCGATCCGCTCCATTTCCTGTTCATAAAAAATCGTCGTTGTGAAAAACTTCATTAATCCGTCATATATGCCCAAGAATATGATGAAGGTGAGGATTAAAGCTATGATTTTGAGCAGGCAGAGCCAATCTGTTTGTTCGAAAATCAGCATGAACAGCCAGAAAATTGTTAAAACAAGAAGAAGTCGGGCAAAAATGTTCAGTTTATTCGTCCACGGACCAGGTTTAGGGAAAAGATCTTTGGGGTTTTTAATGATCAGCAACAGCAAGTAAGGGAAAACCAGTCCCAGAGCCACAGCATATAAAATGAGCACGATATCAGCATATGTTCCGCTTAAAGCAAAACCGATTGCGGTGGCCAGATAAGGACCGGTACAAGGTGTTGCCAACAAGACCAACAGCGCTCCTATATAAAAGCCATACCATTTTTTTGAACTGACAATGTGCGAGACAGTTTCCGGCATGATATAAGATCCGCGTGAAAAATAAATCAGCAAAATTAAAACAAAACACATTGCAACAATGAATTCCATATTCTGGAATTGCATGCCCCAGCCCAAAGAATGACCTAAATATTTGGCGATCATCAAAAAGAAAATGATCAGTGTCATTCCGAAAAAAGTTCCGCAGATCGTCAAAAACAGGTCTTGTTTAATTTTGGCCGTGCGCATGGCAGACATTTTAGTCAAAGATGATATTTTGAAAGACAATACCGGAAAAACGCAAGGCATGAAATTAAGTAAAAATCCGCCTAAAAATGCTAAAAACAGAAGGGATATGTTGAATTGAAGACTGTCCACATCCAACGGAGAAGCCTTTGGAACAATCATTGTTTTGCGAAAATAAATTTCGTTATTTAAGACAGCGGTTAGTGTATATTCAAGGTTTTCCAAGTTTTTGCGCGGTTGATTTTGCGATGGGATGAAACGAACATATATCTGATGATCATGCATGCTGATTAAAGGAGCTTCAAAAGAACCATAGCCGGATGTTTCTTCTACATAGGCGGAAAATGAACGAACTTTTGTGTTTGTTTCAAATTCTGCCCGTAATGAATTTTCATGAGGATTGGAATCCGTGACGAACTTTTTGAGTTTGAGACGATTATCTTTATCTGCGGGAATTTTGAGCAGTGTTTGCGAAAACAGGTTGCTGTATCCGTTCGGCAGATAATCCGTTCCGTCAGGTAAAAGCGTTAAATTCATCTCAAAGTGTTTTGGACTGCATTTCATGGCGCCGTTGCAGACAACCAGATTGATTGAAGCTTTGGCTGTCAGAGAAACTTTCGGATCACTTACTTCTATACGAATAGGGATTAAAATATTGCCGAAATATTTATAGGCAGAAGGTAAAATCGGGGAATAGTGCGGCGATGGAAAAAGCACCTCATAATTTGCAATGTTGACAGATCCTTCTAAATCTATTTGCGGTTTGTGCAGCAAAACATTGATGTTGTTGGCCAAAATAAAGTGCTGCGGATCGGTGATGATTTGCACGCCGAGATATAAGTTTTTTTGCTCATCAATATAAGTTTGCGGAGATATTAGGCGAATTTTCAACGTGTTATCGTTTATGAACGGCATTGTTCCCAATTCAGATAACAACGGATTTTTGTAAACATCACCGTAAAACCAGACTTTTTTCCAGTCTATTTTTTGCATCATGTCATCGATTTTATCAATAAAAGAAAGCTCATTGGCGTTTTGGCGTTTATATTTGGCGATGGCATCGAGTTCATCTTGATTCGAACTGTAAGTGAGAAATTTTTTAAAATTATATACTTTGTAGAAATGTTTTGGCTTGGCTTCCATATAGGAAACCTCATTATCGTGATCAAAGTCCTCTTGAGAACGAACGGTTTTGACGGTTTGTGGAACGATTTTGGCTTGAATATATTTGTTGTAAAGGTTCAAACCGCCCGCATAAAGAGCAACGCCGCGCCGTAAGGTTTTAAGCTTTGAAAACAATTCATCGTTTGTGTCATTGGGGAAGAATTTAGCCAATTCTTCTAACAAAAGATCATCATCAACCTCTTTGAAGTTCGGGTACTTTTCGTAAAAATATTTGCCGATTTCGTAACCGATGTAGGCATATTCTCCGGTGGTCGGAATATATGTTTCATCGTCGGCTGTTTTTTGCATGCGATAGCGGGTGACTTCGCCGGTGAAGTCATCGGGAAGCGATGTCGGCTCGGCCGCATAGCACAGGCTGTTGAAAAGGCATAAAATGCAAACTATATACTTCAATAAGTGTTTCATTATCATAAAAAAATAACTTCAAATTCAAACAAGTTTATGATAATATAAAAAAAATAAAGATACAATCAGTTTTTATGGCTAATGTGTAATGATAAAGTTTGATGACAAATATAGCCTGACAGGCAAGTTTTTGATCGCCAGTCCGATGTTGGATGAAAGCGGCTTTTTCAGCCGCTCGGTGGTGTATATTTGTTCACATACTTCCGAAGGTGCCATGGGGCTCATTGTTAATAAACGTTTGGAAAATTTCAGCTTTGCGGATTTAACGTTTCAATTTCCGATTGAACGCTCACGCACAATAAGTAATGTCAGCTTATATAGCGGCGGTCCGCTTGAAAATGTGCGCGGTATGGTGTTGCATTCAACAGATTATATCAAAGAGGGAACGGTTCTGGTCAGTCCGGATGTTGCACTGTCGGCGACTAATGAAATCATTACCGACATTGCCACCGATCAGGGACCGGAATATAAGTTGGTGACTTTAGGGTATTCATTTTGGCGGCCGCAGCAGTTGGAAGCCGAATTTTTGCATAATGATTGGTTTGTTGCCGAAGGTGATCGGGAATTGTTGTTTAAAACCCGAGATGAAGATAAGTGGCAGCAAGCTCTGAACGAAACCGGCATAGATATGCGGCGTTTTGTCGGTATTACCGGACACGCTTGAGTTATTTCTGTACGATTTTTTTAATGCCTTTTTTGAGCAGTTTTTGTGAACTCGTTCCTGTTGGGGAAGATCTGCGGGATGATCCGCTGCCGCTCATTTGGTGAATGACGTACACGACAAAGGCAAACAACCAGTTAATAATCTTATTCTGGTTGCGTTTTCCCAGACGCTGCCACCAATCGGCAAAACGAGCAAATAATCCCGGCTTGGCAACGGTGGTATGGTTAATGGTTGTCTGGTTTATAACCACATTGGAATTCGAAGAGTGAACTTCTACCGATTGTGTTGGTTCTTTAATCGCACATCTGTAAGGTTCGAGCGTTTGCATGATTTCTTCATTCGGCATATAGGCACCTAACACACGGGTGAGTGTTCCGTTTTCTTCCAATAGAAGCGAATCGCCGCGTCCGAGCAAATCTTCTGCACCGGTCGTATTTAAGATGGTCATCGAATCGGCCGGCGAAGCAACTTTGTAAGACAATCGTGTCGGTAAATTAGCCTTGATTGTTCCGGTAATAACGTCAACCGATGGTCTTTGCGTGGCAATGACAAGATGTATGCCGGCGGCACGTGCTTTTTGTGCCAACATCAACACTTGTTTTTCGACCGTTTTATCAAACATGATCAGGTCGGCAAATTCATCAATAACACATACAATGTACGGAAGATTATAGCCTTTTTCATGGTATTCGCTGATGTTGCGCACCATTGTTTTTTCGAATTTTTCATAGCGATCATTCATTTCCCGACAAAGATCAACCAGACATTGACTGGCTGTACCCATGTCCGTAATAACCGGACGAAGCATATATTTTTGATTATTATACATGCTGAATTCGATGCGTTTCGGATCAATCAAAACAAATTTTAAGTTTTCCGGTTTGAGCTTATGAATCAATGATAAAATGAACGAATTTAAGCCGACGGATTTTCCTGATCCGGTCGTGCCGGCAACAAGCAGGTGCGGCATTTTGCTTAAGTCACGCATAATCGGCAATCCGCGCATGTTGACGCCGATGCAGATCGGTAATGCATAAGTCGCATTGACAAATTCAGGTGATTGCGTAACAGATTGAAAAGGAATGGTTTGTGCCTTCGGCTGAGGAATTTCAAAGCAAATGTAGGTTGAGTTCGGAATCTCAGATACACGGATACCGCTGACGCCGAGTTCACGGGCGATATCCTTGATTGATTTTGTGACATTGCTGAATTTTGCACCGTGACTGAGCTGAAATTCAACTTCCGTAATCAACGGACCTTCAAAAATTTTGCCTAAATTTCCCTCAATGCCGAAATGTGCCAAGACATCCGGTAATTTTGTTTCCAATCCGTCAATCATGTTTAAAGTCCTTTATTTGAAGTTCCGCCGAAAGGTGTGTACGAGCCGACACCGCCGAAATATTTTCTGAAAAAGCCGACTTGTCTGTCTGCCGGTTTTGTTTCATCCGAATCAATAGAGATATCGTTGCCGTCTTGCAATGTACGTTTTTCAATTTTAGTCAGCTGATCCTGATCAAAAGTCAGGGCTAAAATTTGCCGATCAGTTTCCTGCGGACGCAAAAAAGCGATTTTTTTAACGGTAGAAGACATGTAAACCCAGTGGTCATCGCTTAATCCTGTTACCAGACTCGGACCGCCCAAAATATCCAAAACCTGTTCTTTGGTTTGCCCCTCGTGAATAAGTGATACTTTTTCCGCATCAGGCATATTGCCGTTATGATCCAAGAACAGATCTGATGAACATGACGCGCACAATACAAGCGCTGACAGAAAAAAGAAATTGCGTATTGACATATGTATTTTTCCTTATATGTTTATCTGAGATGATTAATATATAACACAAGGATTTCAGAATGCAAAAAAAATTTTCATATCCGGTGAAAGTTGATGAATTAAATCAGAATGAATATAGGTATATTATAGATGCTGCGCCGGAAGAACTTGAGGATATTCGTCAGATTTTAAAGGTGGAAAAAGTAGAAAAATTTTCAGCGGAGATTTTTTTAAAACTGAACATCAAGCAACATTTACTTCGTGTGTGGGGCAATGTTCGGGCTGTTTTGGCGCTTCAGAGTGTTATATCCTTAAATATATTCAGCAAAAAATACGATATTCCATTTGAGCTTTTATATGATACCAAATCAACATATCGTGATATGAAAGAAAAAGAACTCGGAATCTATGATGATGAGCCGGATATCATTGAAAACGGAACAATTGATTTGGCGGATCTTGCATTGGAGCAAATCGCACTGAATATGGAGGATTATCCGCGTGATGAAGGTGAAGTGTTTGATTATGCAAAATATAATGACCAACCGGAAGAAAAACAAAGCCCGTTTTCTGTTTTGCAAAAATTAAAAAAATAATCATATGTTACGGGGTAATTTGAACTTGATTTTTGACAAAAAATAGTGTAATACTATCAAAAAAAGGGGAGAATGCTCATGAGCACTATTGATGAAGTACGTCAAAAAATTCAACCTGAATTTGCCTCGCGAGAAGAGTTTTATGCCTACGCGGCCGATAATCCTTCGGTAAAAATATCTGTCGAAGAAGCCCGTGCGGCGATTGAAGAAAATCTGTTACCTGTTTTTAAAGTTGCCAAAGAATTGTGCGAACATTTGAGCGGTGACGAGGACTATTTTAAAAAAGATGGACATACAAAGCACCTTTATCATATGGCGTTGGTGTCGCGAATGATTAAAAATATTAATGATTACAGCGGTACACCTGAAGAAAAAAAGACAGCCCTTCATTTATCCGTTCCGCATTACGGCGGGTTGGTCTATATTAAAGACGGTAAGAAAACACAAGAGCCATCACCGTTTGTCAGAAAAGAGGATAGAGGATTTAAGAATCTTATCGCCAAAGCCGGAATCGGCTGTTCGGCTTATGATGATCAGTTGACAACAATCTATTTTGCTGCGTTTAGAGAAGATGTCTCCCCGATTTTTTCAGAAAACGCAAAAGCTTTGGTTTCCGGCAGATTTTTGCATTGGCAAGCCGCAAAGGATTCTGCTGTTTTGCAAATAGCAGCCAAGCCCCTTATTGAGGCGAAAATGGCCCAGATAGCTGAAGAAAAGGGGATTTCTTTTGCGAAACGCTATGAGTGCTATCAAGATGCTGAGGCACAAATTCAAACCAAAATCGATCAATTTTGTGACATGAAACAGGCCGGAATAATGACAAAAACCAAAATGGAGGGGCGGTAAGACCGTTTAGAGGTTGAGATCGGGTGTTTTACGTGCACTGATGTAAAAAAAAGCTTGCATTGCATGTAAAAAGTATATAAAAAGCTTGTAATCGTTTGCGCGGATTATTTTTACTTGCTTTTTACGGAAAGATGTGGTAACTATACCGCCGAATGTTGATGTAATTTAATTTGAAAAGAGAAGAAAAATGGCTACACCAAAGAAAAAAGTATCAAAATCACGTCGTGACATGCGTCGTTCGCATGATGCTCTGACAGCAAATGCTTATCAAGAATGCCCGAATTGCGGTGAGTTGAAAAGACCGCACCATGTCTGCTCTAAATGCGGACAGTATGACGGCAAAGAAGTTGTTGCTCATAAAGAGGCAAAATAGTTTTTAAGATCATATAACATATGGAGCAGGTTTTGTCTGATAATAATCTGGTCATATCGGTTGATGCGATGGGGGGAGATCATTCCCCTCGCGTTGTTGTCGAAGGAATCGCTTTGGCTCACAAAGAAAATCCGGACATGAAGTTTTTACTGTTCGGAGATGAAACCAAAGTCAACGATGAAATGAAGAAATTTCCGGCATTAAAAGACTTTTGCACGGTTGTCCATGCAAGTGAGTATGTCCGCAATGAGGATAAACCTTCTCAGGTTATCAGAAACAAAAATACCAGTATGTATATGGCCATTGACGCTGTGCGTAAAGGTGAAGCGCGGGCAGTGATCTCTGCCGGTAACACTGGCGCGCTGATGGCTATTTCGAAAATGATTTTGAAAACCATTCAAAAAATACATCGGCCGGCTATTTGCACCTCCATTCCGCACAAAAACGGCATGTGTGTTATGCTCGACCTAGGCGCAAATACGGAATGCTCAGCCGTTAATTTGGCGGAGTTTGCCATTATCGGTAATATTTTGGCCAAACATACCTTGGAAATCAACCGCCCGCGAATCGCACTGCTTAATATCGGTGCGGAAGAAATGAAAGGACGTGAAGAGATCCATCAGGCGGCTAAAATGATCAAAAACACGCATCTTGATCTGAATTTCATCGGCTACATAGAACCTCACCAAATCGGTGAGGGATATGCCGATGTTATTGTTTCGGACGGCTTTACCGGAAATATTGCACTCAAAACTATGGAAGGTACGGCAAAACTTGTTTCGGGTATGCTTAAATCAACGATTAAAAAGTCCCTTTTGGCCAAGCTCGGTTTGCCTTTTCTGCTTCCGGTCATTTGGAACTTGAAAAAATCAATGGATCCGCGTAAATATAACGGCGCCATGTTCGTCGGGCTGAACGGATTGTCTGTTAAAAGCCACGGTGGAACAGATGCTCTCGGTTTTTCGTATGCGATTAATAATGCCGCAAAATTGGTTCGTCAGGACTTTGTACAGACGATTCGTAATGAAGTCGAACATGTTGATTTAGACGAACTTTCTCAGGATATCTTATATGACGTGTATTAGAAGTGAAATGATCGGTTTCGGTCATTGTCTGCCGCCAAAGGTTTTGACGAATGATGACTTGTCCAAAATGGTCGAAACAAATGATGAATGGATCAGAACCAGAACCGGCATTTTGAGCCGCCATGTTGTTGAAAACGAGACAACGTCGGTTATTGCCGGAAAAGCGGTTGCACAGGCAATTGCCGATGCAAATTTGACTCCGGAAGATGTTGATGTGCTGATTTTAGCTTCTATTACGCCGGATAACACAACACCGTCGACAGCAACAAAAATCGCCGGTGAACTCGGTTTCAGAGTCGGCGTTCCGGCATTTGATATTTCGGCTGCATGCTCCGGTTTTGTATATGCACTGACGCTTGCTGATAATATGATCCGCTTGGGACAAGTCAAAACAGCCGTTGTTGCCGGTGCCGAATGTTTGTCGAAAATTGTTGATTGGACAGACAGAAATACTTGCGTTTTGTTCGGTGATGGCGCAGGAGCGGTGGTTTTGCGTGCCGCACAGGGAAACGGCGAATCGAGTGATCGGGGTGTTTTAAGCACGTGTATTCACTCAGACGGCAGACAGTATAATTTCCTAAAAACTTCCGGTGGAGCTTCATCAACGCAGACCATCGGTTTTGTGGAAATGAACGGTAAGGAAGTTTTCAAACATGCCGTGGTTGCACTTTCCGATGCGGCTAATCAAGCCATGGAACAAGCTCACATTCGTAAAGAGAAAATTGATTGGCTGATACCGCATCAGGCCAATGTACGGATTATTTCGACTGTTGGTGAAAAATTGGGAATTCCGGAAGAAAAGGTAATTGTCACCCTTGATCATCACGGAAATACTTCGGCAGCTTCGATTCCTTTGGCATTGTCGGAAAATATTCACAGCGGCAAAATTAAAAAAGGTGATTTGCTGGTATTAACCGCCATGGGTGCCGGTTTCACTTGGGGCGCGGCCGTCGTCAGACTCTGAAATCTTAATCTAACAGGCAGATTTAAATAACGAAGAATGGCACTATCTCCCTTATCTAAGGAGGGATTTATGCGCTTTATTAAACCGATCAGCTTAACATCTCAGTCATTTATTTTAGACATTCGTACACCGGAAGAATATCAGTGCGAGGTTTTGGGATTACCACACGTATATAAGCAGTTGGATGAGCTGGATCCGGTTAGCTTTATGCAAGAAAATAATCTATCTCATGATCGGATCATTAATATTCTCTGCACCTCCGGAAATCGCGCCTCACAAGCGGCCGAAATGTTTGAAAAAGCAGGATTCGACAATGTTGCGGTGATTATCGGCGGTATTATTGAGGCTGAATATGAAGGATTGCGCATCATTAAACACTGATATGTGTCTAATTGCAACAGTGTATTGAAATATCCTTTGATTTAAGGTATCTTTTGTTCAAAAGGAGTAAAATAAAATGCCTGATTGGACAATAGAGGATCATTATCAAAAAGACGGGTTTGTGTGCGGAATCGATGAAGCCGGCCGCGGTCCGTGGGTTGGGCCGGTGGTTGCCGGGGCGGTTGTTTTTTTGACGCGCGAAATCAATCCGGAGATTTTGCAAAACATCAATGATTCCAAAAAACTGTCTGCCTCTAAAAGAGAAAAATTATATGATTTGCTGCTTGCAGAAGCTCAAGCGGGAAAATTGACTTATGGAGTCGGTGAAGCCAGCGCGGCGGAAATTGATGAGATAAATATTTTACAGGCCACATTTTTAGCGATGCGCCGTGCCGCCGAAAAGTTACAGGTTAAACCGGTGATGGCTTTAATTGACGGTAATCGCGTTCCGAGCCGTTTCATTTGTTCGACCAGTTGTTATATCGGTGGCGACGGCCGTTCTTATTCCATTGCGGCGGCCAGTATTTTGGCGAAGGTCTATCGGGATCGCCTGATGAAAGAGTTGGCTGTTAAATATCCGGGGTACGGCTTTGACAATAATGCCGGATACGGAACGAAAGAACATCAGGAAGGCATTGCCAAATACGGCATCACACCGGAACATCGCCGGTCATATAAGCCGATTCGTCACTTCTTAGGCTTGCCGTAACCCTTAAGCGTTTATTTCTCAAACGCAATTTTGAACAATATTAAGTCACCGAAAGTTTATATTTTTGTTTGGCAGATATGGAGATTCTGTCTGGATTTATTGTTTGCATCAAAATGAGCATTATGTTTATGCGCAGGGGGATTTTATGCGTCAATTTATGCTGGCTTGTTTTTGTGTGTGGACATCTGTTTCGGTTTTTTCTTTTAGTGATTTTGCCGTGTATTCGCAAAGAGAAACAGAAGAAAACGAACAAATCTATCAGCGTGTGCTGGCCGACGATGATGACGGATTTTTACCCGCGGATGAAGACTTCTTTTTAATTTCGGACGATTAATGATTCTTATTCAATAACATTTGAATTTTTTCATCAAGCATCGGAATCGTTGTTGAAATAAAAGTTTCGGCATCCATGCCGGAATTATCAATTAAAAGCGCATCGGGAGCCGGTTTCAGCGGTGCAGATGCTCGTTTGCTGTCACGTTCATCGCGCTCCAGAAGATCTGCCAAAACTTTTTCATATGTGGTATCGATTCCTTTAAGGGCAAAATCGTGAAGGCGTCGTTTGGCGCGATCTTCCGCAGAGGCGGTGATAAACAGTTTTAAATCGGCATGCGGACAGACAACCGTTCCGGTATCACGGCCATCATAGACAACGCCGTTGGCAGGTTTGCCATCCGGAAAAGTGGGATTAAGCGCAAAATTTTGCTGCATGGTTAAAAGCGCCGCACGCACGGAAGGATAGGCTGAAACAATGGAAGCTGCCTGTCCGCCGATATCAGAACGGAAGTCAGGATGCTTGGCCAGTTCATTCATTTTTTGAAAACTCAAGGCTCCGGCTAAACTTGACGCAGCTCGTTCATCTTTTAAGTCATGGTGTTCGAGAACCATCTGTAAACCGACGGCGCGGTATAGCATACCGGTGTCAAAATAAGCCAGACCGTACTTTTTGGCTAAGTAGGCAGATATTGTCCCTTTTCCGGCGGCGGCCGGCCCATCGATCGTGATAATCATTTTAAACCTCGAAATTATTTTCTGATGTTATTGTTTCCTTAACATATGTTTATATATAATACCAAAAAAAAATAAACTTATACCATATTTTTTGGCTTTTACGGCGAGGGTAAAATGAAAATTTTAATTGCTGACGATCACGAGTTATTTCTTCAGGGACTAGAGTTTATCTTGAAAAAAGAATATCCGGATGCGACGATTATTGCCGCCAAAGATTATGTCGGTATTTTTGATGTTTTGGATAATGGTGAGGTATTTGATTTGATTATAACCGATTTAGCCATGCCGGGGGCAAATTGGCTGACCGCGATCAAAAAAATTCATCAGCAGGCTCCGGATACGCCGATTGTTATTATTTCAGCGGTGTTTGATCGTGAAATTTTACAAAAAACGTTTGATATCGGTGTTTCGGGATATATTTCGAAATCGTTTCCAAATGGTCTGATTGTCAGTGCCATTAATCTGGTGATGGCCGGCGGTATGTATATTCCGCCGGATGTTTTGCAAATGAGTATTAATACATCATCACAGCGGGTGCGTGAAATTGTGCGTGATCTTGACGAAGCAAACACGGATAGCTCGGAAAAAGTTTTAACCCCGCGGCAAATGGATGTTTTGAAATGTTTGGAAAAAGGCTTGTCAAATAAACAAATTGCCTACAAACTCGGCTTGAGCGAAGGAACGGTTAAAATTCATATTACGCTTTTGATGCGTGCGCTGGATGTAACCAATCGGCTTGCTGCCGTGCGTGCGGCGGTTGATCGCGGGTTATTATAGGAGATCGGAAATGGGCGGAAAGAATAAATTACCGGCGTATATGAACGCTTTGTTTAATAAAATATATGCTAAACCGCGGCTGAGCAGCATATTGGATGATCCGCGTGTGGTAAAAATTTTAACTTTCGGTGCCTCGGATAAATTAGTCAAAGCGCTGCTGAAAGATGTTTCCAAAAATGCCCATGTTTTGCAAATCGGTCTGACTTTCGGACGCGAAATCGATGCGGTCTATAACAAAGTGAAAAAGAACGGAAAGTTTGATATATTTGATATATCCGAAGAACAAATCGGTTTGGCGGCTAAAAAATATGCCAACTACAACATGACAATTACAAAACATGACGCTTCCGAACCTTGGGATGAAAAGTATGATATCGTTATTTGTTACAATTTGCTGCGCGAATTGCCGCTCAAAACCAGAGATAAAGTGATGAATAATGCGCTCAGTTCGTTGACAACCGGCGGCAAGGTTATTTTTATTGATTATGCCGAGCCTTTGTTTTGGAATCCGATTAAATGGCCGCTGTTTTGGTTTAACAGACTGTATCGACCTTTTGCCGAAAGTCTGTGGCAAAAGCCGGTTAAGAGTTTTTGCGCACAGCAAAATGATTATCGCTGGCATACGACGCTCTATCACGGCGGATTGTTTCAAAAAACCGTGGCCGTACACAAAATCTTAAGTAATGAAGATGTGCGTAAACTGACTAAACTTTTTCATGGAAAATAAGTCTTATAAAATTCGTCAGTTCTGAAAAATATGTTCATAAGCTCCGTTGATATGTTGACTTAAAGTGGGCTCTAAAAGGTAATATCCGAAGAGTGGGCAATTTTTACAAAATTTGACGGAGGAAAGAATGGATATTAAAAAACTATGGACTGTTAATGCACAATAAAAACGGAACACCTGTAAGAAGCGTAAATATTACCGTTTAGAGTGATTTTGAGAGATATTTTTTTACGAGCTGGCGGGTATTTAGATTGTTGTGGAAATTGATAGATTTTCCCATTATAAGAG
>JAFVEP010000060.1 GCA_017475935.1 Alphaproteobacteria bacterium | reverse complement strand
GCAGCAAAAGTCAAGTCTTTTTTTATAAATTAATAAAAAATCATGCCTCTGAGTGTGGAACACACGAGGTCGGGGCATCTTCAATATTAAAAAAACATGGTGCTGCGCAAAGATGAGATTTCTTGACGAAGTGACGCGCAGCGCACTTCGAGAAATGACTGTAAAAAAAGATACGGCGTGCCGTGCGAGCGATGACAATAAAAAAGTGATGCGCCGCACACCGCAAGGAATGACAATAAAAACAAGACGCACAGCGCCGCGAAAGAGTGGCGCTGTTTGCCGCGGATGAAAAAACGTCAGGCGTTTTTAATCAGACCGAATTTTTTCTTGCCCTGCGATATTTTGACGCTGCCGTCAACGACATCTTTGGCAGTGATAACATACGTTTCATCACTGATAACTTGATCGTTCAGCTTTAAGCCGTTTTGTTTGATCAGACGGCGCGCTTCACCCTTGCTGGCTACAAAGCCCATTGTCAGAAAGGCATCCAAGACACCGATGCCGGCATTTAAATCAGCTTCAATGACCGGAAGCTCGCCGCCGGCATTGCCCTTTTCAAAAAGTTCAACGGCCGTGTTTTGCGCTTGAGCGGCTTCATCGGCACCGCGGCAGATTTTGGTGGCTTCGAATGCTAAAATTTTCTTAGCCTCGTTGATTTCTTTGTCTTTCAGCTGTTCCAAACGGCACACTTCATCCATCGGTAAATCGGTGTAAATTCGCAAGCACTTGCCGACTTCGGCATCGCCGATGTTGCGGAAATATTGATAGTAATCGTATGACGGCAATTTTTCATCATTGATCCAGACGGCATTGCCTTCCGATTTGCCCATTTTTTTGCCGTTGGAATCGGTGATGATCGGACTGGTGAAACCGAATAATTCCGTGTTATATCGGCGGCGCCCCAATTCCGTTCCCGAGGTGATGTTGCCCCATTGATCGGCGCCGGCAATTTGCGCGCGGCAATTATATTTTTGCAATAAAACACAAAAATCATAACCTTGTAAAAGCATATAGTTGAATTCCAAAAATGACATCGGCTGTTCTCTTTCCAAACGGCTTTTGACACTATCCATGGTCAGCATGCGGTTGACCGAATAACATGTGCCGATATCGCGTAAAAATTCCAAATAGTTGATATCCTTGAACCAATCCCAGTTGTCAACCATTAAGGCATCATTCGCCCCATCGCCGAAACGTAAAAATTTGGCGAAGGATTTTTTTAATCCGACAATGTTATGTTTGAGTGTTTCTTCATCCAAAAACGGACGCAGCTTATCTTTTCCCGATGGATCGCCGATCCGTGCCGTGGCGCCGCCAATCAGCGTGAGCGGCTTATGGCCGCATTTTTGAAACCAACGAAGCATCATCAACGGCACAATATGGCCGACATGCAAGCTGTCACCGGTCGGATCTGAACCCAAATAACCGACCGCCGGCTTTCCGGCCTTTTCGCATTCATACAGATAATCGTCAAAGCCTTGTTCATTCGTGCATTGATTATAAAAACCGCGCTCCTGCATAATATTCAAAAATTCTGATTTAAACATGCTTGTCATCCGTTTTATTCCTCTATATGTATTTATACCAAATTTTAACGTATACTAACATATAATTTGCCTATTGCAACAGGATTATGGGTTATGATCATAAAAAATTTAAATGCGCTCGGAATCTTCGGCGATGCTTCGCTTAACAGCGTCGAAACGGCAGTGATTACAACAGACGGCGTTGATGTGCGCGAGTATGTTGCGAATGCTACATTCATGTATCCCGAAGAATTGTTTTCGGCTATTCGGGCTATTTTGAACAAGCGCTTTGTACGCTATGATGATCTTGAAACAGATCCGCAAATCGCACAGTTAAAAAAAGATATCAGTGCGTTTTATGCGCAGATTATTGCACAGATTGCCGATGAATATGCCGTTGATATTGTCGGTATTGACGGTCTGACAGTTAAAAATGATGCCGAAAATCAGTGTTCATATCAGCTTGAAGACGGGCATTTGTTGGAACAAATGCTGAACCGCAAAATTATTACTCACTTTCACAAAGCGGATCTCTTGTCCGGCGGACAGGCCGCTCCGCTCATTCCGTCCTTTCTGTCGGCGCTGTCTGCAACGGCGGAAAAACCGGCACTGTTTATTGATATTGAAAACATAACTTCTCTGACATATATCGGTGAAACCGGTGAGTTGGTCGCATTTGATGCGGCGCCGGGAACGGCTTTTTTGGATGATTGGACTTTCCGCCATGCCCACATGCAGACAGATTATAACGGAAAATTGGGGATTACCGGACAAATACAGTCTTCAATTGTGCAAACAATGCTGCGTCACAAAGTTTTGCTGCGAACACCGCCGAAATCGCTGGATATGACGTGTTTTTTTGATAAACGCGAGCATTTGGAAGGACTTTCTTTGGAAGACGGAACGGCAACGGCAACCTGCTTTATCGCTGAGGCGATCTATCAGGCCGGACTTGACTTTTTGCCGTGTATTCCGGCGAATATTTATCTTTGCGGCGAAGGGAGCAAAAATCCGACCTTAGTGCGCTTTGTGAAACAAGCTTTTTTGCCGCGCGAGGTAAAACATATACAAAATCTCAATCGGCATATATCTTGCATAGGCGCTCAATCAACAGCCTATAATGCCGTCCGCCGCCTGTTTTCTTTGCCGCTGACCTATCCGAGTACAACAGGCGTTCATCAACCGATTACCGGAGGAGAAATTTATGACATCCGCTGAAAATCAGACTTTGGTCGTTAAAGATCTTTGCAAAAACTATGGCGCGATCAGCGCCTCGGATCATATCAGCTTTTCGGCCGCAAAAGGTGAGGTGATTGCGCTGCTCGGACCGAACGGTGCGGGAAAATCAACCTTGATGAATATGATTGCCGGCTACTTAGCACCAACGTTCGGACATATCGAGGTCTTAGGCAAAGACATATCTCAAAGTCCCTTGTTTGCGAAAAAAAATATCGGCTTTTTGCCGGAAGGAGCACCGCTCTATCCGGATGTGAGCGTTGAAATGTTTTTACGCTATATGGCTGAATTGCGCGGTTTGCCTGCAAAAGTTGTGCTGCAAATTGCCGAACAAGCCAAAATAGAAAATGTCTTGTCGCAAAAAATCGAAACGCTTTCCAAAGGCTATCAGCGACGTGTCGGCTTTGCGTAAAGTATTCTGCATAATCCGCCGATTCTGCTGCTGGATGAACCGACGGATTGCTTGGATCCAAATCAGAAAGATTATATTCGGCGCCTGATTGCCTCGATGGCGGCACAAAAAACAATCCTGATCTCGACGCATCTTTTGGAAGAAGCGGAAACGATTTGCAATCGGATTATTCTTATTGATCAAGGGCGTATTTTGGCCGACGGAACGCTGAAAGAAATACTTAAACAAACAAAACAAAAAACACTTGCCGAAGCCTTTCGCCAGCTGACATATAAGGATGATTGACATGAAAAATTTATGGGTTGTGACTAAAAACGAACTTTTCAGATATTTCGTATCACCGTTGGCATACGTTTATTTGCTCAGCTTTTTGCTTTTGAATGCCTCTTTTGCCGTTTATTTCGGAGATTTTTTTAATCGCGGGCAGGCGGATTTGCAATCCATGTTTGCGTTTTTGCCGTGGCTGTTTTTACTCTTTTTGCCGGGGATATCCATGCGTCTGTGGTCAGAAGAATTCCGCTCCAAAACGGTGGTACAGCTTGTGACGATGCCTGTGCGCATCAGCACGCTCGTATGGGGAAAATTTTTTGCTTCTTGGCTGTTTTGCGGTATCGGTATTCTTTTAACGTTTCCGTTTTGGTTGACGGTCAATGTGTTGGGAACACCGGACAATCAGGTGATTGTGTTCGGCTACGGCGCGGCTTTGCTGCTCGCTGGCTGCATGCTGGCAATTTCACAAACGATGTCGGCCTTAACGAAAAATCAGGTCATCGCCTTGGTTTTGGCTGTTATTGCCAATTTGTTCTTTTTTTGGAGCGGTATTGAATATATTCTGTCCTTTTTCCGCTTATTTGCGCCGGACAGCATCATTGATGTGATCGCTTCGTTCAGTTTCTTGTCGCACTTCGGTACCGTCAGCCGCGGTTTGATAGAAGCGCGTGATGTGATTTTCTTTATTTCGATGATTTTTTTCTTTAATTACACGACTGTCTTAATCGTGAATTTTAAAACATCGGGATATGCCGCCTATTTTAAAACAACTTCCGTCAGCTATACGGTGTGCGTGTGGCTGGCACTTTTATGCGGTTTTTTCTCCGTCAATATTATCGCCAACAATGTGATGCGCAACTGGCAATATGATGCGACACAAGAACATTTGTATACGCTGACCGACAGTACGAAAAATATTCTGCAAAACTTGCCGGAACCGATCATTGTGAAACTCTATTTTTCTCCGATTCTTGAACAACGCAATCCGAATTTACGAACAGCCTTTGATAATATTCGTATTTTGCTGAAAAAATACAAAAATGCCGCCGGTAAAAAGTTTGATTATAAAATCTATTATCCGCAGTTTTTAAGCGCTGAAGAAGATATTGCCTTGGCTGACGGACTTCAGGCCGTTCCGCTGATTGACCTTAATCAAAATGCACTGTTCGGCCTGACGATTGAAGACAGCTTGAAAAATAAAAGTGTTATCCCTTTCTTTTCACAAGATAACCTCGGTTCTTTGGAACAGATTTTGAGTGAAAAAATTTATGAAATGCATCATCGGAAAAAAACAGTCGGCGTTTATGGCTCCCTTCCGCTGTTCGGTTCGGCCGAAAACGACGGGACATATCTGCGCCAACCGTGGCAGTTTATGAGCGTTTTGCAAAATACGTATGAAACGATTCAATTAAAATCAGCGGAAGATTTTGCTCAAAATTTTGATGTTTTGCTGTTGGCTGCGCCGAAACAAATACCCGAAGAAATTGTGCAAAAAATAAAAGAATATTCACAAGCCGGCGGTAAAATCGTTTTGCTGTTTGATCCGGCAAACGAAGCTTCGCGCTTATATTCTTTCTCAAACCAAAAATTGGCGCCGTCGAATGTCGGAGAATTGGCGTCGTTTTGGGGTGTGCAATTTTATCCGGATTATGTGGTGGCAGATCTGAAAAATTCGATCACGGTTGATGCCTCAACCAATTATCGATTGAATCCTGTTTTTGCACAGGATGTGATTCAGTTTAAACTGACTTCTGAAGAAATGAATCCTTTCCATCCGATAAGCAAAAATTTGCATCAAATTATGATGGCTTCGGCCGGCGTTGTTATGCCGCAAGCTGAGGCCTTGCAAAATAAAACCATTAAATTTACTCCGTTGCTGAAAGCCGGAGATATCTCGTCATTGATGAGTGCAAAAGTGGTGATTGACGGTTTGAACCCGCAAAAAATTCTGGCTTATTTTGAACCGGATGATAATCAAAAAATTATTGCCGCTGAAGTGGTCGGCACAAAATCCACGAATCCGTTTCATTTGGTGGTGATCGCGGATTCTGATTTTGCTTACGATTCTTTTTGGTCCGAACAACGCCGGTTTTTGGACAGCGAGTATATTTCGCACACCTTTGATAACGCCTATTTTCTTTTGAATGTTTTTGATTATCTGACAAACGATACATCGCTTCTTTCTTTGCGCGGAAAACGATTGAAAGATCGGAAATTTACAGGAATAGAAACTTTGCGGCGGCAAAATTCTCTGCAATATAAAAAACATGAAGAAAAAATCTTTGCCGAAATGGATCGGGCGCAGCAGGCCTTGAAGGAAGTATGGGGTAAAAAAGATTTTGAAAATCGGGAAAACTTTACGGCCGATGAGTTGGCCGCCATCTCAAAAGTGCGCAATCATCTAAATGACCTGCGGCAGCAATTGAGCGACTTGCGCTTGCATGCCTACCGCGACATCCGCAAAATTTCCGACCGCGTGACTTTGCTCAATATTGCCGCCGTTCCGTTTGTGTTGATTTTGTTGATCGGCTTATATAAAATGTGCAAAAGACGGCGCACTTTAATGACTTTTTCTTCATTTAAAACAGATGCCGGTTTCTGGCGTTTGCTGGGCATAATATTCTGCCTTTTCATATTGGCACTTTTTTCCGTCTATCTTTCAAATCGAAGTGCGGTGGACAGTTATGAAGGTAAACCGGCCTTTCCGAAGGTTGCCGAGCAAATTAATCAGATCAACCGGATTGTTTTGCAATCGCATGCGCAAACATTGACCTTTTATCGTGAAAATAATGAATGGAAATTAGCGGAATTTCCTGATCTTCCGGTTTATCAGGAAAGGATACGCCGTTTCTTAAACACAACAGCTGAAGCCACTTTTTATATGCGTAAATCCGACAGAGCGGAAAATTTGTCGGTTTTTGATTTAGCCCCTCTTGAAGATCAATACTCTAAAGTGATAAAAGTTGAATTTTTTGATCACGATCGGCTTATTCAGGATTTTTATCTGGGTGATATCAATTTGGACTTGGGACGCGGTTCGCGTGCGGCTTACATACGCTTTGAAAATCAATTCCAAGTATGGGAAATTCGTGCGGATTATGTTAATATGTCGCTTGATCCGCAGGCATGGACATACGGTCATCTGTGGGATTTAAGATATGGGCGGCTGTATGCGCCGAACGTTACCGAAAAAGAAGCACAGCGTTATATGATTTTAATGAAAGAACTGCTGAATACGCCGATTATAGCCGTAAGCGATCAGATCAAAATCAGTCCGCTTAAAACCGTTCGGCTTGATGTTGAGGAAAATAATCAGGTGGATCTTTCATTCTATCGGGCGGGAGAAAAAGCGTACGCGGCCTATACTTTTTCCCAGCAAAACACAAATCGTCATTTAA
This sequence comes from Alphaproteobacteria bacterium, assembly GCA_017475935.1. GTDB lineage: Bacteria > Pseudomonadota > Alphaproteobacteria > RF32 > CAG-239 > RUG410. Next base: position 9,198 of record JAFVEP010000060.1, on the reverse strand, counting down.
AATTGATTGAACCGTATTTGACAGGGAAATTTGCTGAGATTTCCCCGCAACGATTGGAGGATATTCTCAATGTTTTCAGACAAGAATAATACCTTAAAAAAAGCCGCGGCTTGGGCGAGCGTGTCAACGGCTGTTCTTTTGTGCCTGATTAAAGGAGCGGCCGTGTTTTTGACCGGATCACTCTCTATTATGTCTTCAATGGTTGATAGCTTGTCAGATATTCTATCTTCTTTGATTACGATGGCTGCCGTGCATTTTTCCGTTAAGCCGCCTTCGGAAAATCATCGCTACGGTTACGGAAAAGCTGAATCAATCAGTGCGATGATCCAAGCCGCCTTTATCGTCGGTTCGGCCGTTTTTATTTTCTATGACGGATTCGATCGCCTTATTCACCCGCAAGTAGTGGAAAAAACGGACGTGGGTATTGTGATTATGGTCATCAGTCTGATCATAACACTGTTGTTAATCGGTTTTCAGCGCTATGTTATCAAAAAGACAAATTCGACGGCGATTATTGCCGACAGCGCGCATTATAACGTGGATGTTCTTTCAAATGCGGCGGTTATTGTTTCGCTGGCGGTTGTGCATTACATCGGTTGGCAATGGTGTGATATTGTGATGGCTCTTTTTATTTCGATTTATTTACTGATCAGCGGAATTAAGTTGGCCGGTCAGGCGGTTGCTGAAATTACGGATCATGAAATTGATGCTGAAATTAAAGAGAAAATCGTTCATTTGGCACGTTCATCGGAGGGCGTAAAAGGGTGTCACGATCTGCGTACGCGGGTTTCCGGTGCGCAAATATTTATTGAAATTCATCTGGAATTTGATGGTCGGCAGAGCCTTTATGAAACACATCGTTTGTCCAATATCGTGGAACAAAAAATTATGCGGATTTGTCCGCAAGCACAAGTCATTGTTCATCAAGATCCCTACGGAATTCGCGAACGGCGGCTTGACCATGAAATCAAAGATTAACCTTCCTGAGTGCTGCTTTTATCTCGCGGAATTTTGATGGTAAAACATGTCCCTTTATGCGGAGTGGATTCGACCGTGATGCGGCCGTTTTCTTTTTCGACCAAACTGCTGACGATTGCCAGTCCCAAACCGGAACTTTTGACTTTTTCGTTTGCGGAATAAAAAGGCTCAAAGATGTGTTTGATTTTTTCTTTTGCGATACCGATTCCCGTATCGGTAACTTTAACAATGAGATGGCGTTTATCCGCTTCGGCGGAAAGAGTCAGTACTCCGCCGTCCGGCATGGCTTTGATGGCATTTTGCGACAAGTTTAAGATAATCATCTTGAAGTCGGCCTCGTTGCCGATTTTCATGATATCTTCATCCACCTTTGTCTCGACGCTTATACCATGGCGTTTGGCATCATAGTCTATCATCATGACCATGTCTTTGATGGCTTTTTGGACGCTGAACTCAATTTTTTCATCTTCATCATATTGCGCTAAGCGTAAAAGTCTTTCCGGCGTTTTAACGGTTTCAACAAGTTGCTGATAGGCCATGGTCAGATATTTTTTTGTTTCGTCATCTTGGCTGACATCCTTAAAATCATTATCCAGAATGCCTTGCAAAATCAGCCGGATCGCACCTAAATTGTTTTTCATTTCGTGTGCAACGGAAGTCGACAGGAATGCCAGTGATGAAATTTTTTGCTGGTGCGAAAAACGAATATCGCGGCTCAGATCGTGTAAGGATTCGACAATATAAAAGTCGCGTCCCATCATGCTTAAATTCAAAACGGCGGCGTTAATATAAACCGGACCGCGGCCCACATCGTGGATTGCGCGGAATTCCGTATCCTTATTTTCACTGAAATATTTCAGCGGACAATTAAATTTGCTTTGCGGACAGCCTTCTGTCTTAATTCCGTAAGCTTTGTAACACTTTTGTCCCACACAAGAATGTTTGCAGGAAAACATTTGATCAAAGGCTTTGTTGGTCATGATTACATTGTGATCTTTGTCGATCACGCGGATGCCTTCGGGAACGGTATCAATCAAACGTTGCAAAAATTGTTCGCGGTTTTCTATTTCTCGAATGTTTTTTTCGATGCTGTCCAGCATGTTGTTGAATGTTTCATATAAAATATCGAATTCGTCCCACCTTTTGTGGCGCGGATCAATGGCTATTCGGCTCGAAAAAATACCTTGTGAGACAAGCCGGCTGATGGAAGTTAATTTTTCAATCGGGCGGATAACCCAGTATTTTAGCAAGCCGATCAGGGCTAAAATAAATAAAACGGCCACAATTAAGCTGAAACCGACAATTTTAGCACCGGCGATCAGTGCTTCTTGGTTCTTATCGTAGTTTTTGATCATTTCGGCATTCAATTGCCGCTCACGCGAGAGTTGCTGTTGGCTGATATCAAGTTCTTCATATAATTTTTGCAGGTTGACCGAAAGCGAAACTTGCGGATACCTTTGATCAATTTCGGCCAATTTTTTTTTCATGTTGATGTTATCGTTTAAAAGCTCAACAACGTATTGGTTGCGGATATATAAAGAAGTCTGACTTTCGCTTAACTGCCGTGAATACAGATTGATGAATATGCCGAAAAATAAACTGATCACCAAAAGTAAAAAAATAAAAAGACTGTATAAAATTTTTTTATTGACGCTGACAAACATTTTGACACCTCTGTTTTTACGGAATATCCCTGAGTTGCGGTTTGAAATCGGTTTGGGTTAAGTGGTAAAACGAAAACGTGTAGTCGATCAAACCGGCGACATTTTGCAAGTTACTGTCATAAAGCATTTTGGCCGCCAGCTGCGGACTGTACGGCGGATAGCCCATGGATCGCCCGATTTTGCGCGCGACGCGTAAATAATCATAATTAATATGTGCGTTTATTTTTAAAGCCTTTTCGGCAATGCTCTCTTCGAGCGAATCATATATTTTGTAGCGGTATTGCGCCGAGGGATCATCTTCCGGCTTAACGCCCTTGTCGCCGTACCATTCTTCGCTGCGGTACAAATCATAATAATCAAGCGCTAATCGAGATTTTCCCCAATCCGTATAAATTGCTGCCGTGACCACCATAATCGTCGGCGGAACAATATCAACTTTATCCAACAAGGCGTTGAGCAGTATAATCGGCCTGTTTTCGCTTTCGTTCGGCGAAAAAACATCATAAGTCCGAGCGTAATTCTCCAAGGTTTGCCGTTCTTGCGCGGAGAGTCGGCGATCTTGCAGAAACTTTTTTTTCAGTTGTTCGATTTCTTGGCGCTGCGCTAAAATAGATTCATTGACTTTCAGCGCCAACGGAAGCAAAATGCGGATAAAAGTTTTATGTTTTTCTTCGCTGTCTTCCACATCCGCCCAATCGGTCGGCAGACGCTTGAGAAAAATTCGCGGAAATTCTCCCATCGGTTGGGAAAAATCGGTAAAATCATATTTTTTAAAAAGATCTTCGACTTCGGCGGTGGTTGCTTTTTCAACCACAAGCGCACCTGCTTTTTTTTGCATGGTTATGGCTCCGCAGGTTGCTGTACTTATCAGCCAACAGAGAAGAACTTGTATGAAAAAATATGGTTTATTTTTAATCATTTTTCCTCAACTTCCACTTTTTCGATCTGCGGTATATATTTTTGAAACGTTTTGGCGATAACGTTATGGAGGGTGTTTTGGGCAAACGGACAACCGGCGCAATGTCCGGTCAGACGGACGAAAACAGTGTTGTCCTCAATGCGCAGAATATCCAAATCGCCGTTGTCACGATTGAGTGTCGGACGAATGAATACATCAGCTAAAGTTTCAGCCGCTTCATGCAGATTGCCGCAAAACGGGGAGATTGTCATCGGCTCTGACTGCGCAAAATAATCATCCGTTTCGGCCATGAGTAAAAGACGCAGCTCATCTTTGTTTGTCGTATCGTCATAAAATGCCGCCAGAGTCTGCGCTGTTAATAAAATTTTTTTAATGCCGTTCAAGGATAAAATTGCTTGCAGAAAATTGTCGGTAACATTATCTTGCGCAGATAATAAAACAAATCCGTTTCCCGCAAAAAAATGATTTTGCAAAGACAAGATTAAAAGGTGCTTGGCGGAGATGTCTTCAATATTAATCTGCATGGTCTTGTGCCGTTAATCCGTAACGTATGTTTTCGCCGTAGATAATCGCACGCGCCAAAAAGTAGTTTTGAATATTTAAATGGTTCGGCGCGGTTAATGAGGTGATTTCGCCGTTGCGGACAATATATGGTTTGAATTCGGCCGCTTTTTGTAATGAAGAATTCAAATATGTCCATTCGGTGTAAAGATTATGTGCCAAGATGATCTGTTTATAGTCAGCACCGAGGGCACGCACAATCTGCCACAGCGCAAAGGCGTATCCCTTGTTGTAATAAAAACGATCGTCCGCTTTAAAATCAATCCAATCCGAAGAATGTTCGCGGATGTATTCCTCGGAATTCTTTTCCGCTTGCAAAAGTACGCCGTTGATTTTTTCCACCAGCTTGAGCAGATCTTCTTTTTCGGACATGAAAATGGCGCGTTCGTTGTAGCGCAAAAGTTTTTTGGCGGCTTTGCGATATTGTGTGTTTGCTGACGGCGCAATACCGAACGATCCTTTGCGGGAGAGCAGCCATATCTTAGGTGAATAGGTTAAAAGCTTGTGCGCTTCCTTCAGATCTGTGCGTTGGTCCTGTGTGTGGCTGTCCATTTTTTTCAAAACCGCCGAAATATCTTTAACGGCAGAGATCATACCTTCTTGAAAATTAGGCATGTTGTCCAAAATATATGCCGGAAAAAATATCGGCAGATTCGGTGTCCACATCTTATCGTCAACTTCGCGGCGGATTAAAAAAGCCATGCAATCCGCAGTTTGAAAATGTGTGCTTTTTTCGGTCGTAATCCGACATTCGTTGCGCACATCGATTTTTTCAACGACTAAACTGCCGATGATGTAATAAAACAAAAGAAAACTGCCGAGTGAAAGCAATAAAGTCCGCCAAGATTCGGAAATATGGCGGGCGGCATTTTTGAGCGAGGTAGCATGCCAAACACCGCGGATTCGCTCAAGACGAAGAACATAGGCTAACTCTTTGGCTTTGGCCGCATAAGGGTATTTTTTTACTTTTTCGTGCAGGTCTTTAAGTTGCTTTATGTCCGGCTTTACCGGTATTTTCCAAGTGCGAACCTTTTCCTTTACGGAGATGAAAACCTCGCTTGCGCGCTGAATAATCTTTCGCGCTTGTTGTTTCTTTTGCTGCGAAACTTTTGTTTTTTTATCGGATCTAGCCATTTTTCCTCCTCATCATTTTAAGGATTTCGCCGATGTTGATCACTCCGAATATTCTAGCGAAGATAATGAAAAAAGCAAGCGCAAAAATTCCCAAACCGCCGAGGGTAAACAATAAAGCAAACTTCGACATTTCCGTCAGCGGTTTGTAGAAAATTAAGCCGTGTAAAACAGCGTAAACGCATATTCCCATCAGCAAAGAGATGAACAAAATTTTACCGGTTTTGATGATCAGATTGTGTTCAAATGACCAGAATCCTCTCTTTTTCAGTCCGTGCAAATATTGAAAAAGGGAAACAAAAGCGGCAATTGTGGTTGCCATAGCAATGCCGACGTGTCCGAAAAATTGCATGAGTATAACGTTGAAAATAAAATTGGTGACAAAAACAACCGCGCTGTATTTAACCGGCGTGACCGTATCGCCTCTGGCAAAAAAATTAGGCATTAAAGCTTTGGTCATGACATAGCACGGTAAACCGATCGAATAGGCAATAACAGCATAAGATGTTTTCAGTGAATCGGATGATAAAAATTTTCCATGTTGGAATAAAAGGCGGACGATCGGCTCGGCCAGAACGATGAGCAACACGGCTGCCGGAAGGGATAAAAGCAAACCGTATTCGACAGCCTTGTTTTGTGTTTCATGCGCTTCATCCATGCGGCCGGCTTTGAGAGCTTTGGAAAGGATCGGCAGCAGAGCCACACTGATGGCCGCTCCAACCACGCCAAGCGGCAACTGCTGCAACCGATTGGCGTAATACAGCCACGAAATGGCTCCCGTGCCGACAAGCGAAACCAAAATCGTGTCGACAGCCATGTTGATTTGGTAAATTCCGGCGCCGACTACACCCGGGCCGATTCGCTTAAATAAAAGCCGTATCTCCGGATTATGGAAAATTTTTAAAACGTGGATATAAGGATGAATTTTAACATCGATTCGCCGCAAGGCAACATAAAGCCAGAGAATTTCCAAAATGCCGGCAATCGTAATACCTAAAGCAAAACCGTGCGCCGCTGTCGGCATAAACGGTACGAAAACAAAGGCCGAAAAAATCATGGTCAGATTCAAAATGATCGGTGCTGTTGCCGGTGCGGCAAATTTTTCAAATGAGTTTAAAATGCCGCCTTGAAACGAAACAATCGAAATTAACAGCAAAAACGGAAAAGTAATGCGGCAAAGCTGAACCGCCAGATCAATCTTGCCCGCATCGTGTCGGAACCCCGGCGCCAAAACTTCGACCACATAAGGCATTAAAAGTTCGAACAGGACCACAAAAAGTCCGACAATCACCACCAATACAGCCATAGCCTGTGCCGCGAAAAATATGGATTTTTTCTTGCCGTCGCTAACCAGTTTTTGCGAAAATAACGGTACAAATGCGCTGGTAAATGCTCCTTCGGCAAACAAACTGCGAAATAAATTCGGTAGCTTGAAAGCGACGACAAATGCATCGGCCAGTACACCGGCTCCTAAAAAATTAGCCAAAACCATATCCCGCAGAAAACCGGTAATTCGGCTGATAAAAGTTAAACCGCCGAAAGTGGCTACAGACTTAAATAACGACATCGTTCCTCACAACCCATTCCCATCTATCTGAACTATTTTTTACAATAATCCACACCCTTTGTATAACAAAATCATTGAATTTCTAACAACTAAATATATTTTGTAAAAAATACTTGACAAAACATTTTTTACATGTTAAAGTTAGACAAAAGGTAGGCAAAAGGTGGCCGAGGCAGTTAAACATCAGGCTGTTGCGCAAAGGTTGACAGGGGCGGTTAAAAAGCCGGTTGATGCATAAGGGTTGACAGTGGCGGCTGGTTCGCAAAAGTTGTAGAAAGCCGGTTGGTTCGCAAAAGTTGACAGAAGCTGAGGTTAAGCCCCGCCGATTGAGAATAGAAAGGAATAAAAAAATGAGTAAACGGGATGATTTTACAAAGATAGGTGTGAAAGAGATATATCGCGGACCGCTGAATAATGATCCGCGAAAGGGAAACAAGGTTACGGTTATTGCCGAAGGATATACGACCAATGTTGAGTTTAATGTTGAGTTTAATAAATATGGTCATACAAATGGAAATCTGCCCAAAAATAAGGGTAACGATGGTCGTTGATCGTGGTTGATAGGATAGATTCTCCTTACTTGATAAGTTCATTGTCAAAAGCGCTCATTTTTGAGCGCTTTTGTTTTTACCGAAACTATAAGACTTCCGGCGGTGTTTGCTGAATTTTTTCGATTTGTGCTTTAAATTGCTGCAGAGCCTCGGCATTTTTCGGTGTCCAATTAACCGAAGCATCGTTTAAGCTTACCCATTTAAGTTCCTTTTGTTTGAGCGGTTCAACCACCTCTAACTGTGAAACATCCGTCGGCCGGCACACAAACCAGTGTAATTTATATTTATTGTTGCGAATCGAGCCGAGTTTTTTAATCACATCAACATTTAAATTTGTTTCTTCTTTCAGCTCGCGATGAACCGCCGCATTCAGCGTTTCGCCCGTTTCTACCTTGCCGCCCGGCGTTACATACTGCGTGTCGTCGGTGTGGATTACCGCATTGCGCTGCGCCGTTTGCGCCAAAATTTTGCCGTTGTGAATAACCACCGCACAAACTACATCCTGATTGTTGCCCTTGAGACGGTTATAAACTTCCCAATAGAAAAAATCTTTTATCTTTTGTATCGTACACATAAGCACCTCCTCGCTGTTTATCCTAAAGCAAAAATATTTGATGTAAAGCAAAAATCGTATAAAACACAGATTTTTGTTGTCAAGATTTTGCCGGCGTGTTAAATCCAAAAGGAGGAGAGAAATATAATGAAATTTTACCGATTTTTACTTTTTGTTTTTGGTGTGGTTGCCGCTTGTCAGGTGCAAGCCGCGCCTTTTTTGACTGCTCAGCAGATGGGGGATTGTCTGAGTATGATGCCACCGCCGCCGGCGTTTGAAGAGGCGGCCTTTGCTTATGACCAAGCGCAATATGAGTGGGGAAAATCGCAGCGTGACAGCTTGCGCGGAAAACGGGCGGTTGAAGATGCTGAAACGGATTTATCCTATACCAGCCGCATATTTTCTGATGCGGCAGGCAGAACGATTTCTGCTGAAAAAACGCCGAAAACCTACGCTTTGCTTTATCGGCTGAATGAAACAACCAAAGCGATGTCTTCCATATCAAAATCAATTCAATTCCGTGATCGGCCGTATGTTCATTTTAATGAGCCGACTGCTGTTCCGGAAAAAGAAGAGAGTTTACGTCTTTCCAGCTCTTATCCGTCCGGACATACACTGCTCGGTTGGAGTATGGCGTTGGTTTTGACGGAACTTTTTCCGCAAAAAAGCAAGGAAATTCTGACGTGCGGTTATGAATACGGACAAAGCCGCGTTATTGTCGGATTTCACTATCAAAGCGATGTTGATGCCGCCAGAATGATTTCAAGCGCCATCGTTGCGCTGATGCATGGCGAGCCGGATTTTATAAAGATGTTAAATGAAGCAAAAGAAGAGCTGAAATAATCCGCAAAGCTAAACGTATTTTGTAAAAAAAACACCGAAGATTGATCTCCGGTGTTTTTTTGCTGTTATAGGAAGAAATCTGCGTCTTCCTCAATATCATTATCCTTGGCGAGAGGATTCGGACCGTCGTCTAACATCGAGCATATAACCGGTACGGCGACTACAATGAGCAAAACGGCAGCGACAACCAAAAGGAGCCAGAAATCTGATACCATTTTTGTTTAATTATATTGTTAATAATGTGAATTTTCACGTATTTTAACCTTTATTTGCCATTTTGTCAAGTTCGTTGTTCTAGTTCAATACATATGAGACTCTTTATGGATAGAAGAGATGTTAAAAAAGTAACTGAAAGGCGGTAAAAAATCAAGAGCTTTATGAGGTCTATCAAAATTATAATAATGTTGATAATCTTTCACAAAATCAGATAG
>JAFVEP010000059.1 GCA_017475935.1 Alphaproteobacteria bacterium | reverse complement strand
TCGCTAAAAAATCACTTATGAAAAACTCACAACCTCATTAACAAATTTCCGAGATAAATAACGGCATCTCTTGAGGTACGCATCTTATCATAAACAAAAGACATCGCTCGCACGGCACGTCTTTTTTTAACGTCATCCCTTTCGCGGCGCTATACATCTTTTTTTACAGTCATTTCTCGAAGTGCGCCGCGCGTCACTTCGTCAAGAAATCTTATCTTTGCGCAGCGCTATTTCCGAATTCTCTCCGGCAAATCAATCAAAAACGATGCGCATTTTTATGCCGTAAAACGCCGTCAGCCGGCGAAAAGCCGCACGCTTGATATATTTGCCGTTTTCCATTCCTTCGATAACCCGTGAGGGTATTTTGGTTTGGTGCGCAACCGAATGCAAATACATATGCTTTTCCTGCCGCGCCGCCCATAACGCACGCCCGATCGAACGCATTGTTTCTTTATCCGTAAAAATACATCTTGACATCTTCTGAACTCCTCTTTTTGCTTAAATTGAAAACAAAAAACCACCTCAAATCTCTTCAAGGTGGGGAGTTCCTAACTGTGAACAATCAGTCCGGCTTATTCAGTATATTCAGCCGACTCCCCATTATGAGGGGAAAATACTGTTCATGGAGCTAGGATACTCCGTCGATAATCTCTTACCGACAATTTGGTTATAAAAGAAAACCGCCTTAAAAGCAAGAAGAAAATAAAAAAAACGTCCGTTTGCAATCAATAAAAAAACCGCCTGAAATGAACCTTTAATTTTTCAATATTGTTCAAACAGGCGGTTTGCAAAATGGTGCCGATTAGGTGACTTGAACACCTGACCCACGCATTACGAATGCGTTGCTCTACCAACTGAGCTAAATCGGCAATGCAGAATAATACATACCCTACTTTATTTTATTTTGCAAGCCCTAACTTACGATCGGTGCAAATTAATTTTCTGCGGCCGAATCTTCGTTTGTTTCATCATGTTCATCATCCGGCTCATGCTGTTTTTCAGATGAAGGCCGATTGACCACAACCTGCGGAAACGGAATTTCGATACCTTCTTCGTCAAAACGCCGATAAATTTCATAGCGAAGCTCGCTCGGCGACGTCCAGCCTTTCCAAATATCATTAACATAGAATCGGAGTTCAAAATCCAAGCTGCTCGATCCGAAATCCTTAAATAACACATAAGGCGCCGGATTTTTCATCACCAGTTTACTCTTTATCGCACACTCCAACAAAATATCCCGAACTTTTTTGACATCCGAGCCGTAAGCGACACCGACGGCAATACTTTGACGCGAGATATTGTCCCCATGCGTCATATTCGTCACCGACGAAGAAATCAGTGTTGCATTCGGGATAATTACACTGGTACGATTAAAACTTTGCAATTCCGTTGAGCGAATATTAATTTGCTTAATCGTGCCTTCGACACCGCTCAGCACAACCCAATCACCGACACGGAAAGGACGTTCCAAAAGAATAATGATACCGGCCACCAGATTTTTAATCACATCTTGCAAACCAAAACCGATACCGACCGAAAGAGCACCGGCAATGAAGGCTAAGTTCGTCAAATCGATTCCCACGGCAATAATCGCCAACAGCGTCGAAATAATAAAGCCGATAAAGCCGACACCGGAAATCAGGGAGTGTTTAATTCCATCATCCATATCGATGGTCGCCAACACATTTTCGGCTAAATTTCTTTTAAGCAGGCGCACCAACGCCAACGATCCGAAAAAGACGACAATACCGAGAATCACCGCCAAAAGCGAAAGCTGAATACCGCCGATTTTAAATCCGAACAAAAGTTTTTTCGCCACCGAGATCATAAAATCACCCGGCAATCCCCAGAAATTCAGCAAAGCAAAAACCAGAAGCAAAGCAAGCGCCGGATAAATAAACACCTTCAGCCAAAATTCTATTTTCAGAATGAGGCGTTTGTTATGCCGATAGGTCTTCATCCACGGACCGGAAACGATAATTTTTCTTAAAATGTCTACAAGGGAGCGCCGCAGAATTTCGAAAGCACCGCAAATCAGCAGCGACACAATCACATGATTGAAAATAAACAGCGACAATTCCGGATAACCGAGAAAAGATAACGCAAACGTTGCTCCGCAAAGCAAGTGACTCAAAATAATCATTTTAAACCCGCGGTCAATCGAAGCCTCTTCATCAGCAATTGTTTCCTTATCTTCTTTTATTTCGGATTTATACGTATCGAAAGCAACTTTGGAAAACCACATTAAAAACAGTGCTTTCACTGCACAATCCACAATCATGACAAAATGCACGGTTTCGGTTGAATACTGTGCTGTTTGCGCCACAATCACTTGAATGGTTGCGATCGCATTAATCACGATGAATGTAAAAATCATGCGTGTGAAACGGGCCGCTTTTTCACTGGCTATATTAACCAAGCGCCACTGCGGATAATTCGGCGCAAATGTCACACGAGAAATTGTTGCTTCGGCAATTGCCAGCAAGGTCACGAACGCAGTTGACATCAATATCGTATCCAAAAGGCTGTCGGCAAAAATCTTCGTACTGACCATCCACAAAATACATCCGCCGACCAAAAAAGCAAAGATCAACCCTCTGGCCGTAGCAACAGCAATCGCCGCAATCACCCTGCGGTTAAAGGTCGGCTTTTCAATATCGGCTCGATATCCCCAGTTGCGCAGAATAAATTTTTTCAGCAACACAGCCATAATCAGCGCAATCATCAAAATAAAGAACATAACAAAGACACTGAACAAGGCATATGATTTTTGGTTTTGCGGCAAATTATTATACCATTCGATCGGCGATTTGGTCACATCCCAGAAAAAGATTATGTAAGCTTTAACGCCGCTGAAAAACACCAGCGGATTAATAAATGCCGACTGTTTTGTCATCATGTCGCCGTAAATTTTCTGGTTGCGCATATTCAGAACTTGAACCGTCATATCTTCCATTTGTACGGAAAGCAAGTCCGTTTCCTTAACGATTCTGTCCTGAGCGGCCAATTTTTGCGCCAATTCTTCACGTTGTTTGGTAATCACCGGATCTTCCGTTTCACCATCCTTCGGGCCTTCACCCAAGGCATCCAGTTGTTTCTGAATAAATTTGATTTGTTTTTCCTGTTCTTTGCGATTTTCAATAATAGTAGCTTCTTGCTGGCTTAAAAATGAAACATATTCATCAATTTTTTCTCTGGATATATTTTCCTTTTCAAGATTTTTCTCGATTTTCCCCAATTCACCACGCAATTGATCAAAATCTGCGATGTTTTCTCCCGTTTTGGAAATCGTCACATCGTTCTGCCCGGCATTATTCGTAACAGCGCCCGCGGTTGATACCTGCATTGTCAGCGCCAAAAACAACAAACAAAGAAATTTAGCGAAATATTTTTTCATTAATTTTTCCTATTATTTAAGAGAATTTGCACCAGATCATAAACATTTTGCGCTGTACCGGCTTTCAAATCATCGGCCACGCACCAAAAACTGAACCCGTTTTCAACCGAAACATCTTGGCGCAAGCGGCTGACGTAAACATCGCTTTCTGTCTGCACATCATTGAGCGAAACATATCCGCAATCAACGTGTTTATCAAAAACAACCACTCCTTTTGTATCGCGCATTTGATTGCGCACATCTTCAACATCCACATCTTTTTTGCATTCGACATTCACAAATTCACCAATACCGATAAATGCCGGCACAAAAGCGCAATTGGCGTGAACTTTGACATCGCCGCCTAAAATTTTTTTGATTTCCGCATTCATTAACCACTCATATTTTGTTTCGTCACCGATAAACTCTCCGACTTGCGGCAAAACATTAAAAGCAATCTGTTTATGAAAAATCTGTTCATCATCAACCAGCGGCTCATTCATAAATATTTTGCGCGTTTGATTAAACAGCTCATCCATCGCTTCTTTACCATAAAGAGATACGGCCATATAGGTGTTGATCACCATGCGTTTAATTTTATGTTTGGCGGCAACTTTCTGCAACGGTAAAAGAATTTGCACCACCTGCGGCGACGGCACGGCAACAATATTTTTGGCCGTTAAAATCTCATCGCCGTTCAGCGCTGCCACAACCAGCGGCACATCCGGATCAGAGGCATAAGCCGAGGAGCAATCAATCACAAAAGCTTTTTTGGCTTCAGCGCGCGGAATATAGTGTTTTGCCGCTTCGGCCGTAACCGCAAACACGGCAATATCGACTGATGAAAAATCAAAATCACGCAGATTATATACGTCCATATCGACATCCTCGCCGTATGAAATCTGTGTACCGAGCGGACAATCCGTATCAACGGCAAAAATATCTTCCGCCGCCACCCCGTTTTCTTCAAATAGATTTAAAATTTCTCGTCCCTGACTGTTTGTTGCGCCGATGATTGCGATTTTTTTCATTTCTGCCCCTTTTTTAAAATTCTACCATTGTCAATCTACCGAACAAATATTAAAATCGTATGAATTTTCACAAAAAAAAGCACTCCGAAGAGTGCTTTTTTTCATGTTCTTACTTTCTGCGCCGTTTCTGACGCTTTTCACATTTGCTACTAAACTTCCGACTGAACTGTTTTTCCTTTGAAAACCGGGGAGCATTAATTTCATCCTCCCTTTTCGGCAAAGCAGCATACTGTTTTACAAATTCAACAGGCGGCGGCAATTTTTGGGGAAGATCCGGAGCCGCTGTAAACATGGCACAAACAATTAATCCAAACATAATTACTAATTTTTAGATTTTACTTCCGTTTACTAATTTACATCGAAAAGGTCAAACCTATCGTCCTGATTTTTAAAACAGACCTCTTCGTCTTCGAGCCATCCGCTTTCGTTCTCGTCTTCAAGGTACTGTGCTCTGGCTTCAGCGCTAGCCAAGGCTTCAGCCTCTTGTACATCCAAACGTTTTCTTCGCTGTTTCCTTGCACAAGATGAAACCTTGTAGCGCTTAAAGCCATTCATCGTATCTTTGAGCTGATAGGTCACCCCCTTGAGTGTGAATTTTCCCTTCACTTCCGTCTGAGAGGCGATCAGATCGTTATCGACGACGAGGACACTTCCGCTCTGTACATCTACCACCACGGTAACAACAGTTCCGACATGTTTTACAAAAGCGTAAAACGGATTGCCGGACTTGTGTTTGAAGAGCGGTTCACGCGCCGTCAGACGGCAAAGATGTATACCCGTTTCAACCGTCATTCCGCTGAACTTATCCGGATTTGATTCTTCAGCCTCACACAAAGCCTTAAAAGCTTTAGCATTAGCAATCAGGGCGTTCAGTTTTGCTTCGCAAATGTTTTTTTTCATATTTAATGTGGATTTTAAGAATTTATAAATAATGTTAAACACTCTTGCATATATAACATGATTTTTTGACAAAGTCAAGCCAAAACGACAAAATTTTTATTTTCGGCATTTCGCAAACAGATCCAGATTCGGATCATATTCCTTTATTGAAATTCCGCCCAGACCAAGCAGCGAATGAAAAATATAATCGTGCGAAACAGGAGCGGAAGCATTATTTTGCATGCATTCTTTGTCTATGTTTAAAGCCTGCCATGTCTGATCCGCACTCCATATAAAAAACGGAACATGTTTTTGTTCTTGAGGCGCCACGGAATAAGGCGCAGAATGCAAGTACAAACCATGTTCACCGAGCGATTCGCCATGGTCCGAAACATACAAAAACACGGCGTTGAATTTATCTTCATGGTTTTTAAGTTCATCAATCAGTTTTGCCAATATTTCCGATGTATAATAAATTGTATTATCATAGCTGTTGTTCAATTCTTCCGCCGAACAATCCTGCAACCGTTCCGTGCGACACGTCGGCGTTAAAAATTCATGAGTTTGCGGATATCTTTTATAGTATTGCGGGCCATGACTACCCAACTGATGCAACACCACAACGGCATGATCATTCAACTGTTGCAAGTAGCGTTTAAAGCTCGGTACCAAAACTTCATCGTTGCACGTTCCGATTCTATCTGCACACGGCCGTTCGTAAGCGACGCGCAAGCAGACATCTTTACAATCACTGTTATTTTCAATCCATAAAACTTTATACTTGTTTTTGGCAAAAACATCTAAAACATTCTCCGTATATTCCTGACTGCCGGACGCAAAATCTTGACGCGTATCTTTGGCAAACATACACGGAACCGAAACCGCGGTAGATGTTCCGCAGGAATAAGCTTGCGAATAATTAACCATCTGCGGCTGAAATTGTTCCAACGGCTGATTCGTTTTTCGATCATATCCATTCAACGAAAATCTATCCGCGCGTGCTGTTTCCCCGACCACAAAAACGATCAACATTTTTTTCTCATTCTTCCAGTATGGTTGAAACGCAGCATTTTCCCCGATAACCTGAAATTTTCTATTCTGACGAACTTTATGTTTCACGGTTGAAATCACGGCACTGATATAATTGACCGGAAGCAAAAAATATTTAAGCTTCCGATGCTCGCGCACAAAAGGAAAAACATCGCGGCTGAACGGCGCAATAATCATCATCGGAATAATGACGGTCAATATAAGCCATTTCAATCGTACTTTTACAAAATGTGTGTCTTTAATGACCAATCTGTTGATAAAAAAGCAGGGTAGCGCACCTAAAAAAAGCACATAAAGCAACCATGTGGCATTCAAAAGCTCCAAACTTTCCATTGTGTTTGTCTGCCACACATTGTTGAGCATTTCCTCTTCAATGGCCACATGGTATGTTTTAATAAAATAAAACGCACCGGCATTAATGAGCAAAAACATACAGGATAAAATTTTCACCGTATAGCGATTAAACAGGAGCAAACATCCGAGAACGCCTAACATCCAAATCACGGCAAACGCTCCGCAAACCATCGGTCGACTCTGGCTTTTTTCATAAATTTCCGCGAAAAAAACACTGTTAAACGCAAGCAAATTATACAGCATGAAAAAACAGCAATATTTTTCCATGCACACACTGATTTTTGTTTTTAATAGTCCGCCTAACACGTGAAAATCCGACTTTAGACAATCATTTTCTTAATCGCAGCGATCGCATCATTGATTTTGGAAACATCTGTTCCGCCGGCTTGAGCCATATCCGGACGACCGCCACCGCCCTGACCGCCTAAAACACCGGCCGCTGTACGAACCATTTCAACAGCATTATATTTCGCTGTCAAATCCTTAGAAACGCCGACGACAACAGAGGCTTTACCATCTTTATCCGAACACAAAACAACCACTCCGGAACCGAGATTATGCAAAATATCATCAATGAAAGATTTTAACTCCTTCGGATGAACATCCGGTATCAATTTTCCAACAAAGCTTACGCCGTTGACACTTTCTGTTTCGTTTTGGGCGGAAGTCTGACCGCCGGCCATACTTCTTTTCAGATTAAGAATTTCATTTTCCAATTTTTTGCGTTCTTCCAGCAAGCCGTTAATCCGATTTTCCAGATCGTTAATATTTGTTTTCAGGCTATCTGCCACCGCATGAAGTTTATTTTCAACCGCCTGAACATAGCGATCGGCACTCTGACCGGTCACACATTCCAAACGTCGAACACCGGCGGCAACGGACGATTCGGACAGAATATGGAAATAACCGATCCGACCGGTTGCTTTCACATGCGTACCGCCGCATAACTCACGCGAAAACGGACAATTTTCATCGCCCATGGTCACCATCCGCACGTCATCACCGTATTTTTCATCAAACAACGCCATTGCTCCAAGTTTGACCGCTTCATCTTTATTCATGATCACGGTTGAAACATTTAAGTCGTTACGAATCTGCGCATTAACAATTTCTTCAACCTGACGCAATTCCTGCGGCGTAATTTGTTTCGGATGCATAATATCAAAACGCATACGATCGGCTTCTACCAACGACCCTTTTTGCGCCACATGATCACCCAGAACCATTTTCAATGCTTTATGCGCCAAGTGCGTCACCGAGTGATTAGCGCAAATCTGCGCCCGACGATCGCCGTCAACGGCAAAATTCGCAAAGTGACCGACTTGGGCCTTACCGTCAACCATTTCACAGACATGAACAAAAATGTTATCCAACTTGCGTTTGCAATCAATCACCTTGGCCGAAAAATCAGCGGATTTAATTTCGCCGACATCGCCGACCTGTCCGCCGCATTCTCCATAGAAAGGCGTTTGATTGGAAACCAGTTCAAAACGGCCTTGGGTAACCTGATCAACCGATTTTCCATCTTGGATCAGTGCTTTAATTTCGCCATCGGCTTTAAGTGTGCTATACCCCAAAAATTCCGTCGCACCGCACTGATCTTGAATTTCATACCAAACTTTTTCTACGCCGGCATCTCCGGATCCGGCCCAATTTTTACGCGCTTCAGCCTTTTGTTTAGCCATACACGCATCAAAGCCCTCCACATCGACTTCAATATTTTTATTTTTCAAGGCATCTTGTGTCAAATCAAGCGGAAAGCCATATGTATCATAAAGTTTAAATGCTGTTTCACCGCCGAGTTTTTGACCTGACGGCAAATTTTCCACCGCTTCGTCAAGCAATTTCAATCCTTTATCTAAGGTCCGGCCGAATCTTTCTTCTTCAATTTGAATAGTTTCTTTGATCAGATTTTCACGGGCAATCAGCTCCGGATAAGCCTCTCCCATTTCTTTCTGCAAGGCCGGAAGCAACTTATAAATCATCGGTTCTTTAACACCGAGCAAATAAGCATGACGCATTGCCCGACGCATAATTCGCCGCAACACATAACCTCTTCCCTCGTTGGAAGGCAAAACACCGTCGGCAATCAAAAAACTGATGGCACGCAAATGATCGGCAATCACATTATGCGAAGCTTGCAGCGGACCATTCGGATCGGTGCTGGCAATATCAGCAATGGCTTTGATCAAATTCTGAAAAGTATCTGTCTCAAAATTCGAATGTACCCCTTGCAGAATAGCAGCAATTCTTTCCAAACCCATTCCCGTATCAATGGAAGGTCTTTTCAGGTTAATCCGCGAACCGTCCGGCAGGTCTTCGTATTGATCGAACACCAAATTCCAAATTTCGATGAATCGATCACCGTCTTCTTCCGGTGTCCCCGGCAAACCGCCCCACACTTCCGGTCCGTGATCATAAAAAATTTCAGAACAAGGACCGCACGGACCGGTATCGCCCATCTGCCAGAAATTATCTTTGGTAGCAATGCGAATGATACGATCTTCCGGCAGTCCCGAAACTTTTTTCCAAATATCATGCGCTTCGTCATCAGTATGATAAATCGTCACGGCCAACTTTTCTTTCGGCAATCCGAATTCTTTGGTTAAAACTTCCCAAGCATAATAAATCGCATGTTCTTTGAAATAATCCCCGAACGAAAAGTTTCCGAGCATTTCAAAAAACGTATGATGGCGCACATCGTAACCGACACTGTCCAAGTCATTATGTTTACCGCCGGCGCGAACGCTTTTTTGCGCCGTAGCGGCTCGGGTATAATCGCGTGTTTCATTTCCGGCCAGAATATTTTTGAACTGCACCATACCGGAATTAGCAAACATCAAGGTCGGATCGTTATCCGGCACCAAGGATGAAGACGGAACAATTTTATGGTCGTTTTTTGCGAAGTAGTCTAAAAATGTTTTACGAATTTCATTAACACCAGTCATCTTATACCCTTTTAAAAATTTTTTACCGATGACAAGATAAAACATCGCTGCTCAATTGTCCAGATATATTTTATAAAAAAATTCCCGCCGCAGATCAAACTGCAAGCGGGAAAATCTAAATCACAGCTTCCGCCTAAAGATCTCGTCAGAAACGATTTCGTACTTCCGACAGATTAACCGCCGGTTACCTCTTAAAATTCTTTCACCGAGATTTCTCTCTTCCTGAAGCAACTCATCGTTTGACATCCTTGCAACCTTACGCGCATATACGTTCCAATAGGAATTAACTGCCGCAAGGACAAGCAAAAAGACGACACTTGATGAAATAAGTGCTACAATCGCAAATAGTGCAAGCTTCATGTTTTCATTTTTAAAGGTTTAACATTTTTTGCGGAAATTTTCCGTTTTGTTCGCGACGCCGGCGGCTGATTTCTTGACGAACCAAGCTGCTCTGAATGGCCAGTGACAAATCAACATTGTCGCGATAAGCCAACATAAAGTTCATCGTCTGATCCATTTCGAGCAATTCCTGATCGGAAAGTCTGCGCAATTTTCGATTGAATTTTTTTGTGTTGAAAATTCCGAAAACTCTTCTGATGAAGATGACCGCCGCGCAAGCACACAGCGCCAAAGCACCGATACCAAAGAACCAACTTACCATAATTGTATTAAAAATTAAACGATAAGACTATCTTACCCTTTTTTATCTTTTTGTCAATATTTATTTATTGCATCAGTTGATTGTATCTGATTCACATGTTGCCGCAGAACGGATTCTTGCTGAAACGCCTGATTTTTCTGATACTGTTCCATCGCTTTTGTATACCCGGAGATCACGCCGGAAGAAAAAACACTGACAACCGCAATCAGAATCATAACAAGCGGAAGAACTAAAAATATGATACAAAGCCACTTCCCGACCTTTTTTTGCCGCGGTGTTTCCACAACCTGCGGTCCGAAGATATTATCTTTTTCTTCTCCTTTATAGCATAACCACACCAGCAAGATAACAGTATAGATCATACCTGCAAAAAATGTCAGTCCGAACATTATGTGGTTTTGCGTTTTAAAGCCTACAACACCTAACAAAACCGCCACAAATATCGGAAGGAACAAGTACCAAAACGCACTTTTACCGATATCATGCAGGCGTCGGCAAATCGCCGCCCATGTCGGAATGAGCAGAGCCAAACTGTAAATATTGTGCACCATAGAAAATGAGCTGACTTTAAGACCGAACAATGCCAATACAAAGGCGATCAAAAAATTAACGGCATAAAATCCCCAATAGTCATAACGCGACGTCCGTCCCTTGAAATTAAAATAATTCTGCAGCGCTTTTGTGTAAGCATCAAAAATATTTGCACTGGCACATTCTTTATTTTGTTCTTTTTGTTTTAAATTTGTCATTTATACTCCTTTTTATTCATCTTTCCGGTTGATAGACAATGTGTCCGCTTTGAACATATTCTTCAAGCACACGTTCACCTTCTTGCTGCGCAATATTACCGTAAACGGTTATTCCGCGTTTTTTAAATTCATTCAGCCAATCCGGTTTAAATCCTTCATCAAAGCCGGTAATTTCTTCCACACGCTTGGAAGGAACGCCGTAATATACGGCTTTAATACCGGACCACATAATACCGCCGATACACATCATACACGGCTCCGATGTAACATACAAACTCAGGTTATATTCCGACAAATCATATGTATCCAAAGCTTTTTCCGCCGCTTTAATCACATTCATTTCCGCATGGTTGTGACTGCATTTTTCACCAACGACACTGTTTGCCGTTTTAGCTATCAACCGTCCGTTTTGATCATAGACAGCCGCCAAAAAAGGTCCCGAACCGCGGGCAATATATTTCGGCATTTCTTTTTGCAATTGCAAAATAATATCTGTGGCATTTTTAAGTTTTTGTTCATCAATTTTTTCATTTGCAACGATCATTTTTCCCTCCGTCAGTGTAAAGGATTATCTGTCATCTCAGCTTAAAAGTCAAGATTGCAGATTTTTTCTTAAACAAGCATTTACGGCCGCCGCAAAAGCGAGTTATATCATACACAAATCTTATTACTCACTCCAATCTTGACATCACTTTCTTTCTGCGATAAATTCCGAACAGATACGGACGAACAATGAACACATCGCTGAAAAAATCACTTTCTTATGTTATCCGCGGCGGCGTAGCCACCTCGGCGATGGATACGTTAGCTCTGGGACCGACTTTAATTGCTTATGCCAAACTTCTCGGCGCCGGCAACATCACATTCGGCATTTTAAACAGCATTCCTTACTTTGGTAATTTGATGCACTTTTTCGTGGTGTGGTTATTTAAGAAAGGACACTCCGCCCGCAAAATTTCACTTGTATCCTCCTTTGCCTCACGGCCGTTTTATTTTTTGATCGCTCTTTTGGCTTTTTGTTCACACAGCAATGCCGCTCTGCCGCTGCTAATTTTATTTTTAACCGCCAGTTACCTAATCGGCTGTATTTCCGGCGGTTGTTGGATGCCGTGGATGAAAGAGCTTGTGCCGGAAAACATCATCGGCCGATTTTTTTCCGCACGGTTCAGGTATATGCAGATTGCGAAAATCCTCTGTTTTTTATTTGCTGCCGGTTTTTTAAAGTATATCAAAGAATACCATCCTCAGGCAGAAATCTATGCCTATTCCGCATTGTTCTTTTTTGCTTTTATCATTGGAATATACGGTGCTTATACATTTATTCATGTCGAAAACAAATCAATCCCTGTTAACGCGGATATCCCCTTATTCCGACAATTTTCTCTTTCCTTACGAAACAAACCGTTTTGCCGACTTTTATTATGCCTCAGCCTGCTCAATTTCGGCTTTGCTTTTATCACACCGTTTATAACGGTTTTCATGCTCAACCGGCTCAACATCTCCATATCAAACATTCTTATTTTCACGCTGACATCGCAGATATCCTACGTTTTTGTGATTAAAAAGCTTGGAAGAATCAGCGATCGTCTCGGTTGCGATAAAATCCTCATATATGAACTGATCACCATGCTTTTCATTTTAGCGATACTGATTGCCGTAAATTATTTTGCCGCCGCACATCAAACCCTTACTATCGCCACGATGTGGATTTTACATATCATTCTTGGTCTGACAACAGCAGCCTATACATTGGGCATAAATAACTCTTCTTTGTTGTACATATCTCATGAATCGTCCGCCGTATATCTGACTGTCAATTCCGTTCTGAAATCCTTCGCCGGCGCTGTAGGTTCTCTCATCGCCGGACCTTTTCTTTCTTTATGTTTGCTATTCGGCAACCACAATCATTTTCTTTCCGATACTCCAAGCGCCGACGGCTGGCTGATCTTTTTTATCACTGGTATTCTGTTGACCATAGGCGGACTTTTTTGCGTTAAATATTATTTGGACACTGATCCGCGCCACCGTCCATCAAACAAAGAGAAACCGTCATGAAAAAAATGCTCACGGCCTTAAGCGTATGCACACTTCTTATTTTCGGGCTGATCATTTACAACCGTCTGCATACTCGATCAACCGCACCCCGCGAATTGCATGTTTTTTTGGAATCTTATGCCACCAATCCGGCCTTTTCACAAATTATCGAATATGTGAAACTCCCGCAAAGCACGCGCAAAATCATCGCTTGGCATCGTTTTCCGAACCGCGCGGATATCCTCGATTTAAAAGCCGAAAACACCATAGAAATTCCGCTTCAAAAGGGTGAATTTCATTGGCAAAATTCAACCTATCGCGTTTTGTTTGCCACATTATTTGAACTTATCAAAGATCCTGATTTACAGCTTATTTTTCATGCCAACATGCGGAAAATGAACACTGTTCTTCGTCCCTTTTTAACATGGATTCCAAAGGACCGTATAGCCCATATTCATCTTTATGAAGACGGCTACGGCGAACTTTTCAAAAACGAGCTGTGGCGCACCGAAAATCAAAAATCATTTTCTCCCGAATCTTTGCAAAAAGGCCTGAAAAACAGCACCCACTGGGATGATCTGATGATTTTACAGCTGCATCGCTTTTATCCGGTAACCTATCATTTTTATGCATACGATACAGCCAAAAAAGATCCTCAATTTCACAGTATGATTGAATTTTTGCATGAGCTGAATATTGAAAATATTGATTTTTCCGAATTGAACCAAACCCTAGACAATGCGCAAAAACAAAAAATCTACCATCTCTCAGGCTTTGACTATGCTTATTATGCCGATTTAATGAAAAATAAAAAAACTGTGATTTATCTGATGGGTTATCACCCGATTGATAAAGAAAACGAAGCATTTGAACGTTTGTTTTTACATCGCCTGCGTGAAGATGAAACTTTTACACAAATAAAAGCAGCCGATTATCTCTGGTTTTACAAGCCGCACCCCTCGTTTCAAGCGTCAGCTGCCGCCTCTGTTATCAAACAAGAATTTCCGGACATGATTGAAATCAACGCCCGCATTCCTTTTGAAATTTTCATTTTATCCGGCTTAAGACCGAACTACGTTGCCGGTTATTCTTCCTCTGCTTTTTATCCGATGGAAAAGGATGAAATCCTCTATTTTATCAAACGACCATGGGATGATTTTCACAACCGCTTGGGGGATGCCTATGCGGCTTTTCTGCTTAACGTTCGCCACGTAGATGAAAATAGGCTGATCACTTTTAACGAAGCTTTAAAAAACTTTGTACCGCGGCGGACTTTTTAATCAACAACAGGATCACCCTCACCGACATCATAAATTTTATCGGCACTTAAAATGCCCAATTCCAGAAGCGGATTCAAATATGCTTCCCAAAATTTTCGCTTGATGTAACCGAGAATTTGCCCTTTATCAAAAGAAAAGAATACCGATGAACCGTAACCGGCGGCAAAATCTGTTTTCATGCCGAGCAAATAAAATGCCTCAAAGGGAATTTTACTCGGAATAATTTCCGCCTTGCCGACAAATTGCCGCAAAATCTCATACGAATCGCCGACATCTCCTCTCCGCGGATGATTTTTATACAGCCAATGAATTTTTTTTATTTCCTTGTTTTCACTCAGTTTTTGCAAGAATTTTCGGCTTTCTTCTGCTGTCAAAGCCGGATCATCAAAGAACACGGCAACCGGTTTATCCTTAAACATAATATTCATTTGAGCAATATCTATCCCTATAATCTGTGCGATCAGCGTTTTTTGCGCATCTGTCAATTCCGCTTCCATTTGCCGCCATGTTTTTTGAATAATATATTTTTCTTTAATTCTGTGCGAAGCCGCTTGAGATTTAAGTCCGATATGAAGAAAAACCGGTGCTTTTAAAAATTGCACAAAAAATTCTTCCAAAATATCCTGATCCCACAATGTACGCCCATATGAATCTTCATACAGATGAATGCTTTTAATTTGCTTCGGCGGAATAATATCAAAAACATGACCGCTACGCATCGTATGAAACGCATTCAAATGGATATGATACTGAGCCTTCGGATGTTTTAAATAAAAACGGATCAAATTTTCATCAATAATTTGTGCAAACTCATCATAATCACGATTTCCAAGTTGCGGCGCACCGATAACTTTTATACGATGTTTTTTAAGCGCCTCGGAAAAGCGGCTGTGAAATCTTTTTAAGAGTAGCAGTTTATAATCTTGTTCCGGCATCTGAACAGCGTTCACCGCTTGCATCAACGACGGCGTCGAGGCCAAATCAATGTACACATGACAAACTTCTGCTGGATTTGCTCCTATACTGAAGTAACTAAGAAACGGAAGCACCGCAATGACAATTTTAAGCCACAAAGCACTCATTGATCTTCTTTATCATGTTTTCTAAAATCTGCCAATCTTTTTCAGTATCAATATCTAAAGCATATTTTTGATCAAGAATAAACGGAATTTCATTTTCATTCAAAACCGTGTCTGTGCTGATTTTATGAGCATTGTTGATATAAACCGAACCGATGATGCGGTAATATTTTTTGAAGTCCTGTCTGCGGATATCCGTACTTTCCTTCATAATTTTTTGCAATTTTCCGCATGGGTCGACGGAGCGGATAAACTCCGGCTGACAGAGGCTTTCGACAACCGTTACCAACGAAGTTTCTTTCGTAAAATATTTGCCGATCATTTCATCAAACACAACCGCCGGAGGTCTGACCGGATACGTCGGTTGCAGCAAAACAACCGCATCATATTCCTGTTTCAGCAGCGACAGCTCATATATAATTCCATCAATAATGCGTGCCGTGTCATTGGACAATTCAGGCGGCCGCAAGTTATTTACCACACAACCGCGATCATGCGCCGTCTTAAGAATTTCCGGATCATCGGAGCTGACCAAAACATCATCAATATACAAAGATTTAAATGCATATTCCACCGAATGCATGAACAACGGCATTCCTGCAACTTCGCGCTTGTTTTTGTGAACAAGTCGCTTACTTCCCGCTCTTGCCGGAATGTAGGCGATAATTTTTTTATTTTGATACATTGACCAACCGCTTTATTATTTCACCTCTGCCAGTATGTACATTCGTTAAGTCCGTGTGTTCTAGTTCAATACATATGAGACTCTTTATGGATAGAAGAGATGTTAAAAAAGTAACTGAAAGGCGGTAAAAAATCAAGAGCTTTATGAGGTCTATCAAAATTATAATAATGTTGATAATCTTTCACAAAATCAGATAG
>JAFVEP010000058.1 GCA_017475935.1 Alphaproteobacteria bacterium | reverse complement strand
GAGCGATTTGAACCGGAGCTTGTTGATAAACAGCAGGAGCTGGAACCGGAGCCGGTTTCGGCTGTTCTTTAACCAATGCATCACTACATCCCTCACGGCCGGCATAACGATAATTCTGACCGTTGTTTACTTCGTCACTGGCACATGCTGACAAACCGGCAGCCAATGCTAGGACAGATAAATAAAACAAATTTTTCATAAACATCCTCCAGTTAATTTTCTGAAAATTTTGGTATTCATATTCATTACTAATTTTATCTTTAACAGATTTTTAATTATTTGTTAAGTATTTTTTTACTTTTTGTTAAAAAATGGACAAAATTTATGTTGTTTTAGCCATTTTTGGATATTTTTTAATATTATACGCAATCAGTTGATTTTTTTGTTGTGATCGAGACATCCGAATAAATATTTTATATCCTACTGATATAACGTAATATTTTAAAAAATATCCGATTCGTTTTTTCAACTTTATATATAGTCTCCTTGTTTTGCAAAACAAGAGCCTATTCAAATTTTTGCAATTCCTCCGATGTTAACGCAATACGCTCATCATTAATAAATACAAAACCTTCAACAGGGACACCTTTTTCGTAATTAACCTCAACGGTTTGTTTCATGTTTTCATCGTACGTTTTCTGTACACCGTCGGGCACACCGTTAAGATAGTGCATTTCGTTATGAACCCTACCATTCGGATAATATTGATAAACATCTCCGTTTAGCACTCCGTCATTAAAACTTGCCTGATGTTGCAGATGACCATCTTCATCATATGTTTTGCCAACGCCGTGAGGTTTGCCGTTTTTACTTTCAACTTCCATGCGTATTTTGCCATCGGGATAATAAATCTTATACATTCCATTTATCGGACGCTCATTAATATCATAGACGATACCTTCTATGATATTGGTATTATTTTCATTATAGATTTCTTCGTTTTGTTCATTTTTTCCGCACGCTGAACAAAGAACAACCAACGACACGATAAAACTTAGAATTTTCATTTTTCACCCCTTATATGGGCATATTTTACGAAAATAAATATAAAGTGTCAAATGACAATCGCGCACATTAACAAGAAAGCTCCGTTGAATCATTCAACTGAGCTTTCTTTAATACTCAAAGCAGCCAGGCCAATTTACCAAAACCATATAAATACAATGTTTTGTTCCATCCGGTTGCCTAACGATTATCTTTTGATCATCGATTTTCTCAACAATTTCACCATCGGAAATCGCTATGTGGAAAGTGCGTACTAACTTCTTATGGCCAGTCGCACATCCATTTTCAAAGCAATCATTGTCAAAAAAATCAACATATACAAGCCGCCCAGTCAGTGTATATACTTTGTAATACGGGGCTTCACCTTGTTTAAAACAGATAAAAACACGCTCTACACCAGCATCGAGTTTAACAAACTCAAACGCTTCGATATACGCATGCCGAACTGCACATTCTTGCAGAAACGGATCAACATGCAGATTCGTTTCCGTAGAAAGTATTCTCTTTGTGGTACACCCTACCGAGAGGATCGTTACCGATACCCAAAAAACGAACGAGAGAATCCTTTTCATGTTCTTATTTTTTTAATTTAACAATAATACCTTAGCTGTTGTAGTATACCCTATTTATTTCAAACGTGCAACAATTTTGTTTTACATGCATCCGTGTGTTTCTTTAGCATAGCGTGCATAGCTGGAATACAATCCTTTCAAGCTTTTCTGCACCATATAGTTAATTGTTCCGCGCGGGTATCTACCACGAGAATCAGGCTCGCCGGCTTTTTTACCGGTCAAGATTTCGATTCCGTCATCTACCGTATCAATTGCATATATGGTGAACTTTCCATCTTCAACAGCTTGTAAAATATCCGCCCGAAGCATCAAATTACCGACATTCGTCCGCGGAATAATGACGCCTTGCGTACCGGTCAGGCCGTTATGAACACAGACATCAAAAAATCCTTCAATTTTTTCGTTAACGCCGCCGATCGGCTGGATTTCGCCAAACTGATTAATAGATCCGGTCACGGCAATTCCTTGATCGATTT
Organism: Alphaproteobacteria bacterium; assembly: GCA_017475935.1. Taxonomy (GTDB): domain Bacteria; phylum Pseudomonadota; class Alphaproteobacteria; order RF32; family CAG-239; genus RUG410. Next base: position 32,196 of record JAFVEP010000058.1, on the reverse strand, counting down.
CCAGTCCCGTAATGGCCGAAATTAAGCAATAATACTCAGTCGAAGATGCGCTATCGCCGTCAACTCCGCCATAAGATTGCTCAAAAACAATAGAGGCCGAAAGCGAAAGCGGTGAGCGTTTGGCAAAACGGTTTGAAATCAGCGATTTCAAGATCAGAACACCCTTAGTGTGTATTGGCCCGCTCAAATCTATCTCACGTTCTATATCCACAAAATCCCCCTTACCGATGCGAACTTGTGTGGTAATTCTGGCCGGTTTTCCAAATGAATAGTTGGAAAAATCATAGACAACGAGTCCGTTAATCTGTCCGACACGTTTGCCTTTAACATCCATAAGAATCGTGCCTTTATCTATTTGTTCCAACATGGATTTTTTGATACGATCCATACGATAAATCTGCGCATCAATTGCCTGATCAATATGATTTTTGCCGATTTGTTTGGACTGAGATTTACGCGCCCAATAGTCCGCTTCACGCAATAAATCGCCGATTGAGGAAATATGTGCCGTTAATTTATCCGCATCATCGGCCAGCCGCGAAGCATGCTCGATCACACGGGCAACTGCTTGACGATTAAGCGATCTTAAGCCTTTTTTCTTTGACAGCGACCCGATCAATTTTGCATATTCAATCTCATTTTCTTCCGTTCGATCCATGATTATCCCGAAATCGGCTTCAACTTTAAAGAAATCTCTGAAGTCAGGATCACGTTCGCACAACAAGTCATAAATCTCAAAGTCACCGGTCAAAATGACCTTTATATCCAAAGGAATAGGCTCAGGATCAAGTGAAATCGTCGTAAAACTTGTTTCCTCACTTGGCGATTCGATTTTAATACATTTAGTTGAAATTGCCCGTTTCAAAGAATCCCACGCATATGGCTGTTCCAATACTTTTCGCGCATCAAGCAAAATAAATCCGCCGTTGGCACAATGCAAAGCACCGGCTTTAATTAAAGTAAAATCCGTCAGCAAAGCACCATATTGCTGAATACGTTCAACTTTACCGACCAAGTTTCCTTGTGTCGGATGATCAACCGTAATAATCGGCGCACCTGCATCCGGAGTGTTTTTCACAATGACATTCACTTTTAATTTGGAAAATTTATCTTCTTCCGGCTGTTTCATTTTGCTGAGCAGAATTTGCATCGGATCTTCCTCACCCGTTAAAGAAACTTTTTCCGCTTCGTTTGGCACAAACTCATCAACATTATCCAAAATATGCGTTTGGATCGCCCGCAGAAATTTCACCGCCTGTATATATTTTTTGTATTTTGTTTTCAGCTCATTAATCGGTTTTTCCACGGTTGCCTTAACAAATTTACTTTTCAGTGTTTCAATTTCTTTTTTCTGTTTATCTTCCCATTGCGGCAATGTTTGTGTCGCATTTTCAATTTCTTCCTGCATGGCATTCAAGTCGTCCATGATCAATTTTTTTTCATTTTCAGACAATTGATCAAACGCATCCGGGCTCAAAACCTCGCCGTCTTTCATCGGAGCGACAACCAACCCCATCTGCATATGCAGAAGAGATACCCGCTTGCCTTTGGCTTTTTTTTGCAGCAATGATACATACTCATCTTTTTTAGCTTTATATTTTTGCTTAATAATGTCAATGGCTGCTTTATATTCATCGGATTCGACCAACACGGACAGATTGGACGATAATTCAAAAATCAATTCATCAATATCTTTGGCAAAATTACATGCCTCACCGGCCGGAAACTGAATGGCTTTCGGCTTGTATGGCTCATCAAAATTATATACATAAGCCCAATCCGAAGGTGTTTTTCTTTTTTTGGCTTCCGTTTCCAACAATCTTTTAACCAGACTCATTTTGCCCGTTCCCTCCGGACCGAGACAGAACAAGTTATAGCCGCGCGATTTTATGTGAATACCCAGTTCCACCGCACTGATTGCCCGATCCTGTCCCAAAGCAGAAAGCCCTTCTTCCAATTCTGCCGTTGTTTTAAAATCGAATTTAGACGGATCACATTTTTTATAAAGTTGGTTAGAAGTTAATTTTGTAATAGCCATTTTAAAATTGTCCTGTATATTATTGTTAATGTAAACAATATATACGTCCAAATGCTAATTTAGTGTAAATGCGATGAAATATTTTGAATATATTTTTTTACTTTGTTTCGTCATATTGTCAGTTTTGCCGCTGATCGTATATATCTTACGTTTGCGCTTAAAACACTTTCAAAAGATTGCCGGTTCCAACATTTTAAGAACGCAGCAGAAAAACCATAACATCACCTTTTTTTCCTCGCATGTCATCAACAAGGCCGTCATCTTGCTTTTCTATACCCGCAAGCAAAATGCCTTAAAGCATCTCCTGTGCGGACATCTTCGCCCGATCCTTGATATCATCGACCGCAAAGATCCTTTTTTGGCTTTACTTTTGGAAGCACATATTGACGCGCAAAAAGTCTTTCGCCGCATGCTTAAAAACAAAAAGGAATGGTTGAAACATCGTGAATATTTTCCGTATTTACCGATCATATCACACCTTTTGCATAAGCCCTATTCAACCATGCAATTTGTGCAGAACGTTTCTATAAAAAAAATTTCAGGCGAAATGCGGTCATACCGCGACTATATAGCGGCATATGTTTACCTGCAAAATGCCGATATGCTGTCTGCCTCCGAACACGCCTCCAATGCATTAAAATACTTTCAAAAACACAAATACCGTTATGAAGAAATGCTCTGCTACATTGTCCTCGGTGAAATTTATCGACTAAGTTGCATCAATGATGTTGCCCAAACCATGTTGGAATCTGCGCTTAAAATTGCCCAACAGCTCCCGACAACCGATCTGCAAGCAAAAGTCATCACCTCTTTGGGCATGCTCATGTTGTATGAAAATCGGCCTCAGGAAGCCGAAGACTACTATCAAAAAGCTCTTCATTTGAATATTTCCACCGCCACCAAAGCCGATATTTTAAATCAAGCTGCCCTTCTCAAATTGAGCCTGCGTGATTATCAAGGTGCCGCAAAAGATCTCAAGGAGGCCTCTCAGTTCTGTGCCGTTATCAAAAATTTACCGACAAAAGCTTTCAATATCCAGCTTTGGGGACAACTCTATCTGGAACAAAAACACTTTCAGAAAGCCGCCGATCAATTTTTGATGGCCGAATCCGTTTATAAAAAAACGGAAAATTTTTCGGCACGCGCCGAATGTCTTTACTCGTTGGCTGATGCTTATGCCAAGTTCCGCAAATTTAAATTATCCGAATCATATTTAAGAAAGCTCATTGACTTCACACGGCATCACCCCGGAAATTTTCATCTCGCTCATGCATACAGCTTACTGGGGCTTATCTATATTCAACGTCATGATCTAAACAGGGCTAAAGTCCTGATCCAGCAATCTTTGCAGCTTGAACAAAAACATGACCGATGTGAAGGATTAGTCGCCGATTATGCTAATTTAGCTTTAATCGAAAGGCTGCGCGGAAATGCAGAAACAGCCCGCCATAACCTTGGTATTGCTCTTGAGTTTGCTCAAAAGGCAGAAAATCAAGAGCTTATTGATGCTATTCAAAATAAACTCGGCAAAAACTAAAACGAATACTTTACATTCTCATCCTAATTATGTAAAGTATAGTAGTTTCTGATGATTATATGTTATCAGTTGCGGTAACCATGGAGATATTTTATATGTTTGACATGAACGGGGGACAATATTTTGGATGGACACATATCTTGCCGAATGCGTCTGCGTCCGATTTTTTAGCCCTGCTGCAAGCTAAATATCACCACTTGAATACTATCGTAACTGATGAATTCGGTGAAAACGGCATATATATCCTGGTTTTGTTTATTATCTTTTTGATCATGATTCTGATTATATATACAAAATCGGTTTATGATACACTTCATGCCACAGATGATCAAGAAACGGATACAGACGGCAATTTTCTGTTTGTCTCTGCCGAAAGTAATGAAAACAACCTAACAAACGAAGAAGAAAACGACCAACCTACTTTCAAAGAAGAAGCTTTCACCGCTAATCCCCCTTCTCTGCCGGATAATTCCGACAAAAGTGATCATACTAACGAATCTGAGATTGAAAGTGAACCTGAAGAACAAGGAAATGTGAGTTTCAATAAACGCCTGAAAGCACAATTTGAAAAAGATGAAGAAATCTCGCGCGATTTAGTCGTGGCCTCGCAGATATCCAATGATTATTTGCATCTTTCCGAAGATTATCTGCGTATGAAAGAAATTATGCAGTATCACGCGCAAACGGAAAATGAAAATCTGCTCCGCTGGCAACAGAAAAAAGAAAGCAGTCCGGAAGAGGATTCGGCCGAACCGATCACTGAAGAAAAGCTTTCTTATCAGCCAACCCCGCAGAAACTTAGCGAACTTATACCATTAATTATTAACCTCTTCGGACGAGACGTCAGTGAACCTAAGGTTGTGCAAGTCATCCTTCATCGAAATCAAGCCCAAGAACCGATTGAAAATATCATACAAATCGTCCGTACGGTTCATGATTTTATCGGTCTAAGCACCTCTCGCCAATTTGATAATTTACCAAACAAAAAGTTTCTTCCGTCTCCGGAGGAGGCTTTGTTTGCCCTATCAAACGGCGATAATTCCCCTTGTCTGGAGTTATTAAAAGAACTGACAAAATACTATATTGACGTTGCCGCCGAACAAAAGAGTATCACGCAGAAACTGACCTATGCTCAGGCTTCGCATTTTGCTTGTATGTCGGGTAATATTGCCGGATTAGATGATATAAAACTGGCAATGAATTCATACACACTGGCTTCCGAACTTTCTGCCAAAAATCTGAATGCATGGAGCCGCATCGGTGATGTCTATACCTTACAGGGCAATCAGGAAAAAGCGATGTTTGCCTACCAAACCGTATTAGAATACTCTGATGATAACATATATGGCCATCAGGTCGCCAACGCCAAACTGCATTTAGCAGATTATTACGACAAACTCGGCATTGACGTGAAAGCGCAGCCTTTACGCCAAGAAGGTTCAGATTATTATAAGCCATACGGTTATGAGAATGATTTAACCGAAGCCGAAAATCAGGTTGTGAACATTATAGAGCGCAACGGTAGAAAAAATTTAATTGACAGTCTGGCAAAATTACTCATCCGTGATTAGATCCCTTTTACATGCAAAAATCCCTTGCTTAAATCGTGAATAGCACTTGAAGTTATCAATATTTAGTGATAACCTCGCAACATGTAGGGTATGTCCGTTTGTTATAGGAGGTTGACCATGAATAAAAAAAATTTACTCATTATGGGAATCATTTTTCTCATTGTTATTATCGGCATAAAATTTCAACTGTTTCCGAAACCTAAAAACGCTTCTTTCGTGCAAAACAATGAAACTTCCGATCTTCGACATCCGGACGGAGATGTATATACTTATTACGAAAACGGCAATATTTTATCCAAAACACCTTATCAAAATAATGCCCGCAACGGCATCGTTACAACCTATTATAAAAACGGAAAAGTCAAATCCGAATCTAATTATATTGATGATATCCAACAAGGGGAAACAAAAACCTACAATCCGGACGGAACACTGGATAAAGTCTTCACCTACCAAAACGGGAAACTCAACGGCAAAGCTACCTCTTACGATAAAGACGGACTTATTAAAACAACCGCAGAATTCCGCGATAACGTACAGGTCGGTGTTGAATCCGGTTTTTATCCAAGCGGAAAAATTGCTTATACCATGTCCTTTGATGATCAAGGAAAGATGAACGGAAAACGCATTGACTATTTCGAAAACGGTCAAGTTGAAGCTGAAATGACATTTATAAACGGCAAAGCGGAAGGCATTCAAACCGTCTATTACGAAAACGGTCAGAAACGCGAGCTGAATAATTTTAAAAATGACCAATATGAAGGCGAGCAAATCGATTATTTTTCAAACGGAAACATCCACATAAGTGTCAACTACAACAAGGGGTTGATGAACGGACAAACAAAAATATATTATCCGAATAAACAACTAAAAGAACAAATGGACTTTGCAGATAATATGCGTCAGGGAACATATAAAAAATTCAACTCCGACGGCACACCGATTATCGAATCTCTTTATAAAAACAACCAACTGAACGGTCTGACAACATTATATTATCCGAGCGGAAATATATACGCCGAAATTCCATATACACATGATATCGTCAATGGCAAAATGAAAATTTATAATGATGATTCAAACAAAACACTCAATGTCGAAACAGACTATGTCGATGGCCTCATTGACGGTAAAGAAGTTGTCTATTATACCAATGGTAACGTGCAATCCGAAACGCCGTATGTCAAAGATGCCGTTGAAGGAACTTACAAAGAATATTATGAAAACGGTAAGTTAAAACGCACCATCACTTATGCAGACGGCGCGGCAAACGGTTTGGTTGTCACTTATAATGAACAGGGATTTAAGACATCTGAAGCCTTCTACAAAGACAATCAGCTTGAAGGAGAAGCATATACCTATCAAGACAACGGACAAAAGATCCGCAGTATTTCACATTACATTGCCGGACAACTTTCCGGACCGGTAGAACATCGTGATCCGTATGGTAACGTTGCTGAAATCTATGAATTCAAAAACGGCGTTTTCATGGGCAACGGCACCGGATATTATGAGAACGGAAACTTGCGCTATAAACTCGAACCGCGGGCCGGTGAAGAGCAGGCTTCCGCTTTAATGTTTGACAAGAACGGAACATTGATCAGTGATCAATTGAACGGCATCCTGACTGTCTTTAACGAGGACGGACAATCCAAGAAAATGGAACTGCCCTATAAAAACGGTGAATTAGACGGTACAATTAAGACATATCATGAAGGTTTTCAGCAATATGACGCTCAAAACAGGGCTGTTCCGGTTGTCAGTGAAATGCAAGAGGTTGTCAATGGTAAGCGAGAAGGAAATTATGCCTACTATGATGTTGCGGGACGTCTTTATTTAACCGCAACATATAAAAACGATCAACTGAACGGCGATATGATCTTATATCACCAAAACGGACAGAAGGCTTCTGTTATCCCTTACAAAAATGGTGTCGCTGAAGGTATGGTTCACGCTTATTACGATGATGGATCCAAATTCTTCACTGTTCAGCTTAAAAACGGCAAGCAAACCGGTTGGAAGAAAATGTATCACCAAAACGGCAAAATTTTCACTGAAAGGTATTATGAAAACGGGGTATGGAATGGTAAAGACTATAAAGAATATGATGAAGACGGTCAGCTTTTGATCGAATTGGCCGATGACGGCTATACTCAGAAATACTCCATTTTTGAAAATGGTCAGAAGAGAGATATGACCGAAGAAGAAAAACAAACTCTTCTGCTTAGGATTGATACCCGCGAAACAGAGGCTCAACCCTCTGAAACAGGAATTAAACTCCGCAACTCTATTGACAACTACTTTACAGGATCTTTCTGATGAATGAAGCCGAAATCAAAAGTCGATTGATTGATGTGGAAATGGCCCTTGACAACCAAGCAAAAGTCATTGATGACTTAAATGAAATGGTGATCAAACAGGGCAAGTTAATTGATACACTGATCAAACAGCAGGAATACTTGAAAAATATTCTGAGTACCGATGTCGTCAGACCGCAAAGCGAGGAAACCCCTCCGCCGCATTATTAGAGGAGAAAAAACATGCGCGTTATTATCGAAAATGATTATGATAAAATGTCACAATGGGCAGCAGATTATGTTCTTTATCGCATCAAAAAACATAAGCCTTCACCGAAAAAACCGTTTGTGCTGGGTATTCCGTCGGGTTCAACACCTTTGGGAATGTTTAAAATATTGGCCTCCTATTACAAAAAAGGCCTGATCTCATTTGAAAATGTAATTTTTTTCAGTATGGCCGAATATATCGGTGTCGGTGCCGGTGATCCGCACGGATTTCAATATTTCCTGTGGGATAACTTCTTAAAATATGTCAATGTTAAGAAGGAGCACGCGTATTTCTTAAATGGCTTAACCACAGATTATGCCAAGGAGTGTGCAAAATATGAAAAGTCCATTCGCAGCTGCGGCGGAGTTGATTTATTCATCGGCGGTGTCGGCGAGGACGGACACATTGCATTTAACGAACCTTATTCGTCTTTAAACTCCCGCACACGCGCCAAATTATTGACGCCAAGCACATTAAAAGCCAACTCTCGCTTTTTTGATAATGATGTCCATAAAGTTCCGCCGCTTGTCTTAACCATCGGTGTCGAAACAATGATGGAGGCCGAAGAAGTCATGATTCTGGCTTCAGGTCAAAAAAAGGCAAAAGCGATCAAACAAGCGATTGAGGGCGGTATAACGCATGTATGGCCAATCAGCATTTTACAGCATCATCCGCATGGAATCATAGCCTGTGATTCTGCTGCTGCACAAGAACTTTCGGCGGAAACCGTTAAATATTTTCAGGAAATAGAAAATACATCGTTTTAATTTACCGACAGTATTTTATCAAATCGGCATAAACCTTATCCGCGCCCTGTTCAGCGGAAATGTGGTGATGTTCAATGATAAATTCTCTGCTGCGTGTTTGATATAAGCAAAACGGCGTGGTAAAACTCAGTCCATAGATCTCGCTGTCATCAATATGCAGGCCGATCTTGTTTTGATGGCAATATATGCCTTTAGCCTCATTCCAAATCGTATGATCCACAAAAAAGGACCCATCGGGATAAAATGTAACAATATCACGGCGAATACATTCATCCAAAATACACCACAAATGGGTATAGGGTATTTTGTTTTCCGACAAATAGCGGGCAATATATTCGCGCGGACCGCCGCTGATGATAAAAAGTTCATCACCATTTTGCAATGCGTGCGCACAAAACGCACGAAAAAACAGCGGATCATGATTAATAACGCCATGAAAATCCACACCGATCCGTCTACAATTCGTCGCTGTTTCCGAAGTTTTCATTATACCACTCTTTCATAGAATTCGGGCTTAAGATGGACAGCGAATTAATATCAATCTGCGGTTTTTCAACCGATCCGTCAATTTTATAATCAGCGGCAAAGATCGTTCCATCTTTGCTGGCCAACAAATTGCCGACCACCGGAATTTTGCCCAAGAAGCGATTGATACTGTATGCCGGTGCAATCACACCATACATATTAAAATTATCCGTGGCCCGATTATAATTTCCGCTGGTGGTAATTCCGACAACATTTCCTTCTGCTTTGGCTTTTTTTAATTTCAAAATTTTATACTGATATTCGAATGGTGCGTTGAAGTGAGTAAATGTCAAGCCGTCACCTTTCAACAGATCAAGCATTCCCGTTAGCGATGCAACTGACAAAAGTTGAGCCATAACCGGAGCATTTTGAATACTGAAATCACGAACAATGGCGTGTCCGATAAATTTTTTCTGTTTATCGCGGCGAGCCTCAATTTTCAAAGTACCGCCGACCATATTTTCATACAAGCGTAAAACTTTAAGCGTACTTCCGGCATTGTTACTGTCAATGGAAACGTAGTGTTCTCCGTTGTCACGCGGCGCATAATCAACATTCAGTTTGATTGATTTATCCACACCATAGTTGCCGACCATGTGCAGCTCATCAAGACCGATACCATGACGTAGTTTCGCACTGCCGGCAAAATTTTGAATCGGCGTTGTCGCATTCGTCCATAGACTGTTTACCGTCATAAAAATGTCCGTATTATTCACATTTTCCAAACCGTCATCTTCATTTTCCTGTATTGCGGTTTTGTTATCGGAAGCATCTTTTTTATCCTTATCAAACAATGGGGTCAAATCAAAGCTTGTGCCTGAAATTTCCACTTTAATCTGCGGAACGGCCGCATCCGTTAGGGTAATTTTTGACCGCGCCGATGTTTTCGGTCCGCTGATTTTATGAATATCGACCGAATGCACCCGTCCATTCGGATACATTGACACATTACCGCCGATGGTAAATCCCGGTTTGATTAAACTCATGTTTTGAATGGAGGTCACTTTGTTATTTTTGATCATGACATGTGCATTCACTTCTCCAGCCTGTGACATATCCTTCACAAATCCCAAGTAGGCATAATCAATCTTGGTATTTTTCAAATCCGCTTTAATAAAGACATCAATCAAATCATTCTTATCAACCGAGACATCGGCATTAACCATCACAAATCCCTCAATATTCGGCGCGCTTAAAATTTTCCAATCAATACCCAATGCTTTTTTGGCTTTATCATCCAGCACAAAAGATAAACGGCACTTATTTTTATAGCTTTTATTCGCAAAATTTTCATCCATTGTCAGTTTAACCGGAATATCATCAAACTGAGCATCGCCGCTTAAATTCCAACCTGCGGAATTAACATTTAACTTCATAGCATCGGCTGAAATAACATGATCGGTCACAAGTTTAGACATCACCACATTTTTCATATCGGACTTAACATCGACTTTAATATCCTTTGCCGTTAAACTTTGCGATAATTCAAAATCCAATTTTAGTTTCAAATCAATATCACCGGTGATGTCTTCCGGTTTAATACCGATATCGGATGCAATTTGCAGCGGCTGATGATCTATCAGGCGAAGCGTTTCACTGATTGAAGAATTACCGACCAAATTAATGGTAATATAATTACGTTCTTTATCCAAATCATAAATTTTCACCACGCCATCGGTAACAATCACTCCGTCACTGTTACCCTTGTCAATATCAATGACGATTTTATCCTGAGAGAATTTTGCCAAGCCGTAAACATTTTTCACCACCGGCATACCTTCTAAATAAAAAATATCCACATCACTCATGTCGGCCTTACCGCTAAGGTTCAGTAAGCCCCAAGCATTCTGTTTGCGATCAAACCCGAAATCAAAGATAAACTGGGCTTTTTGTGCCACACCGCCGATCAAACCGTCTTTGCACCATTCCCATGCAGGTTCGGCCAGATAACGCGGCCAAAATACGGAAAGATCAGCCAACGGAAATTCATCAATATTTGCCGTAAAACGCACAGCCAAATCTTTAAGTGAATTTTCCAAAAAATACGTTTCCAAACCGTTAGCCTGCAAGCTTATTTTGGCTTGTTGACGGCCAAGTTTAAGCGTGGCATCGGAAATACGAATTTCATCAATACCACCGTTAATCTCACCGGATAAAGACACTTCATCAATATTGTAATTATACTTTTCATCCTCATTGAAGGAAACATAGCCGTGTCCGCCGTCAATTTCAAAGCGAATCTGCTCAACAGCTCCATCTAAATATTCTTGCGCCTCTTGCGGATGGTTCAATATATCCGTCAAAAAGACATTGGTACTGATCTTACCGTTCACCGGAATTTCAATGCTCATCATGGACAGCATATTATCTTCCGTTGTATCGTTAAACGTGCTGACCATATCCGACAAGATCAAATCCGAAAAATAGATCTCCAAATCAAGCTTATCATCAGCCGCATGGTATTCACTTTCAAAACCGAGTGAAGCAATTTTATCATTAATATTCACCAGAGCATTGGCATTGATATCCATGTTAATTAACTTGCGTGAAAACTCAAAATTAACATCCGACAATATCCATTTTTTTCCGAGATCCACCTCATGAAATTCTATTTCTCCGTTGAGTATATGGATATTATTCACAAAACTTTCCGGATAAATTTTTTCGGCAGAATTATAGTTGTTCAGAAACTCTTTAAAACTTTCTATATAAAATTGCAGTTTTTTCTTGCTGACTTCATCTTGATTTTCCTGCTCAACGCCATAGCTGGCAAAAACATACATCTCCGGTTTTTCAAGACTGATATCACTCGGCGCGATAATTCCTTTCAACAAAGCGCGCAAACTGAACGACAAATAAAGTTTCGGAGCTTGAATATGAATGGTTTTATCTTTTTTCTGTACATTGATATTTTTGGCGGTGACGCGCAGCGGCTGAATCGAACGTACAAACTCTATGTTAACATCGCCGATGCTGATGGCATAATCATTTTCATCATAGTTCAAAGCTTGCACAATATAAGGTTTCAGATACGGCACGGAAATAGGTCCGCGGTACAGCGTCCACATAAACAAGAGGAAGACCAAAAACATTCCGGCCATAAAAAAATTAAAAACCTTACGAAGAAAATATGCTCTCGGCGATAGTTTTTTCATGCGACTGCCTCATTTATTCGTTCAGAGATTGCGCCGGATTTTGAACTTTGTGCGCCAACGAGGCCGATAAAAACAAATCGATTTCCCCGTCTAAAACAGCCTTGCAATCCGCCGTTTCGGCATCTGTTCTTAGATCTTTGACCAAGCGATACGGTTGCAAAACATATGACCTGATTTGATAGCCCCATCCGTTATCGCCCTGATTATCACGAACATTTTGTTCCTGTGCTTCGCGTTTACGCATTTCCAATTCATAGAGGCGAGCTTTAAGCATTTTCCAACAGTTATCACGATTTTGAAATTGCGATCTCTGAGTCTGGCTGGACACAACAATTCCTGTCGGAATGTGCGTAATTCTGACCGCTGAATCGGTTTTGTTAATGTGCTGACCGCCGGCACCGGATGCCCGATATGTATCAATACGGCAATCCGCCGGATTAATTTCGATATTGATTGTATCATCAACAACCGGATAAACACCGATAGAAGCAAAACTTGTATGTCTGCGCGCCGCACTGTCAAAAGGCGAAATTCTCACCAAACGATGCACTCCCGTTTCAGATTTCAGCCAGCCATAAGCATTATGCCCCTTAATTTTGATTGTCGCCGATTTTAATCCGGCAACATCACCTTCTGTTTCTTCAATCATTTCAACTTTATAAGAATGATTTTCCGCCCATCTGGTGTACATTCTAAGTAGCATCTGCGCCCAATCCATTGCCTCTGTTCCACCGCTTCCGGCATGAACTTCAAGGTAAGCGTCGTTTTGATCCGCCTCGCCTGACAGCAACGATTCCAACTCGGCCTGTTTAACTTTGGTCTGTAATTCAGTAAAGCTGTTCAGCAGATCATTAATCATATCGTCATCATTATTTTCCTCGGCAAATTGATACATTTCAATATATTCTTGCAAAGCCGAGGAAAATTGATCATATTGATCTATTTGCGTTTCAATGTTGTTTTTTTCACTGGTCAGTTTGAGTGCTTTTTCCTGATCATCCCACAAATGCGGATCAGCTGTCAGCGCGTTAAGCTCCTCTCGGCGATAAACCGCGTTATCATAGTCAAAGATACCTCCTGAGCAAAGACAAGGATTGCTCTATTTCTTGAACAATGTTATAAATATCAGCTCTCATTAATACTCTCCCCCGATTTGCAATCCGCTGCTTCCGTCCTGTCCCGATCCGACAACAGCCGAATCTCCGTTGCCGATAACACGCTGCCGATTATCAAATTCAAAATCCGGCTTCAAGGCTTCAATAATCACCGTCGCATCTCCCGGAGAAGACGGTCTGCCGGTTTGCGGATTGACTCTGACAAGCTTAATGCCGGCCGGAATGCGGAAACTTGAATCCGGAACACCTTTCAGCGCTTCGTCCATGAAATCATAAAAAATCGGCAACGCCGCCTGAGCACCTGTTTCAGCACGTCCCAAACTTTCCGGTTCATCAAATCCGACATACACACCGGCGACCAAATCCGGAGAAAATCCGACAAACCAAGCGTCTTTTGTTTCATTGGTTGTTCCGGTTTTTCCAGCCAAATGCCGATGCAAGCCGTTTAATCTGGCTCCCGTTCCTCTTGTAGCCACACCTTCCAAAATCGAAGTCATTTGATAAGCAGACAAAGGATCTACCACCTGCTCTCTAACCACATGAAAATCCGGCTCTTCCTGATTCTCCCATTTTTGAGCCTGACAGGTTTCACATGGGGTTTGCTCGTGTTTATAAATCGTTCTTCCGTGCCGATCTTGAATGCGTTCTATCATATATGGCGGGACTTTTTTACCACCATTCACAATCACACAATAGGCGCTGACCATATTGATCACTCGCGTATCGGCAGCACCTAATGAAGACGACAAAAACGGCGGAAGATTATCATTCACACCGACGCGTTTTGACATCTCAACGATTTTATCCATTCCGATATCCTGTGCCAAACGCACCGTCATCAAGTTTTTTGACAGCTCAACACCGCGACGCAATGTCATCAAACCATAGAATTTTTTGGAATAGTTTACCGGTTTCCACTTCGGCATACCGGCGCCCTGATCCAAAACAAAAGGCGCGTCAAGAATTAAGTCTGTCGGAGAATACCCTTGCTCCAGCGCTGTCAGATAAACAAACGGCTTAAAACTGGACCCCGTTTGGCGATAGGCCTGTGTGGCACGATTAAACTGAGATTTAGCAAAAGAAAAACCTCCGACCAAGGCGAGTACTTTTCCTGTGTGAGGATCCATCACGGCCATACCGCCTTCAACATTCGGCACTTGCCGCAGGGCAAATGCATTTTTATCTCCTTTAATCGGTTCAACATAAATGACATCACCCTTTTGCAAGACTTGCTCCACCGAAGTCGGAACCGGCCCCATATTTTTACCTTTTTCAGCGTGTCTGGCCCAAGTTAAATCTTTCAGCGCAATATTGCCGATTTTTTCATCTTCCGTTTCAATTTCCGCCGTTTGTTTCGATACTTTGAGAACAACAGCTTTAACCCATGAACTTTCGGCACCGGCATCTAATTTTGTTTGTTTAAGATTATCTTTATAATTTTCATCAATCGCAATATTAGCCGTTGCGCCGCGCCAACCATGGCGGCGATCATAGTCTATCAAACCTTTACGCAAAGCCTTTGTTGCAATAGATTGCAAACGCGGGTCAACCGTCGTACGAACAATTAAACCGCCCTGATAGAGAGCCTCATCACCGAAATTGCGGCTGATTGTGCGGCGTACCTCTTCACTGTAGTATTCCGTATCCTTCAAAAATCCGCTTTTTCTTTCGACGACTTTCAACGGTTTTGCTTTTGCAGCAGAGGCTTCCTCATCGGTCACATAACCATCTTCAACCATACGATCGATCACCCAATTGCGCCGAGCAACAGCCGCATCATATTTTGTTTTCGGATTATAGTTATTCGGTCCCTTCGGCAATGCCGCCAGAAAAGCAATTTCTTCCAAAGTCAATTCATCAAGAGCCTTGCCGAAATAATTTATGGCCGCCGCCGCAACGCCGTACGCCCGATTACCTAAATAAATTTCATTCAAATACAGTTCTAAAACATGATCTTTGGTAAAGGCTTTATTGATGCGGCGCGCTAAAATCGCCTCTTTCAACTTGCGGGTATAAGACAATTCAGAACTCAGCAAAAAGTTTTTCGCCACTTGTTGTGTAATCGTGGATGCACCGGCCGGTCTTTTACCGGTTCCCATTTTTTTGACATTACCCAAAACAGCACGTATAATACCCAAATAATCCAGTCCGGCGTGCTGATAAAAATGCTTATCTTCAGCGGCTATAAAAGCCAATTTAACCTGATCCGGAATTTTTTCAATCGGAACAAAAAGCCTTTTTTCCGCGGCATATTCCATCATAACCTGACCATCGCCGGCAAAAAGACGCGTGGTTACAGGCGGTTCATAATTCTCAAGTTGATGATAATCAGGCAAGGTAATATTGATTCGCGATACGGCATAAGTAATTGCAATAATCACGATAATCAGCGAAAATAAAGCCAAACTGGCCATATAAGATAAAAACTTCAGCATACAGTCTCACTATAAGATAGGTTACAATAGGTGAACTGTATTACATTCTGAAAAAATTGCAATAAAAATCTAATCGTTTAGCGCAATTTCCGGATCATTAAAATATCGATCAATTGCCCGAGCAGCCGCTTGCGCTAACTTTTGCCGGTAAGAAGACTGTCTTAAATTAGATTCTTCCGTACGATTTGACAGATACCCCATTTCCAACAAAACTGAAGGAATATCCGGTGCTTTCAAAACCGCAAAGCCGGCAAACCTGTGGGTATTTTTAACGATTTTAACAGTCCGCGCCATCTCGTTAACCAGATACGTCGCATATTTTGATGACTTGTTCCTTGTATCGGTCTGAGACAAAGAGATCAAGATATCATTGACTTCTTTTGAATTTCCGCCCAAATCGACTCCGCCGATGATATCGGATTTATTTTCACGTTCCGCCAATGCTGCTGCCTCTGCATCGGATGCCGTATCTGACAAGGTATAAACAGATAAGCCGGTCGCATTATGATTTTGCGCACTGTCGGCATGCAACGACATAAAAAGATCAGCCTTATAATTTTGCGCAATTTTAATACGCTGACGCAACGGAATAAAGATGTCGTTATCACGGGTTAAATAAACCGTATATCCCTTGTTGCGCAAAACTTTCTGCAATTCTTTTCCCATCGCTAAAGTAATATTTTTTTCATATGTTTTGGCGTACGCGCCGATTGCCCCAGGATCTTTTCCGCCATGTCCCGGATCAAGAACAATAATGCGCTTGCGTCCTACTTTTTTGCCGCTTTGCGTCGTTGCCTCTGTTTCTTTTTCAGACGACTGCCACCATGATTTCTTTTGTTCCTGCGGGGCAAACTCTTTGTTATTTGCCACAACATGTGCCTGACCTATGTTTTTCTTGAATTGTCCGTCGTTGGTAATTGCCAAATCAATGACTAACCGCCACGGTTTTCCACCTTGCGGTTCCATCAAAAATGCTTTTTTAATCAGAGCCGGTCGGGATAAATCCATAACCACACGCTTATCATTGCGTTCAAGTTTGCCGATTCGTGCACCGGCAACAACCTGATTGGCAACTTTTGTATACAATTTATTGATTTGACTGTCTTCCAAATCAACAACCACTCTATATGGATCTTTCAATAAAAATGCCCGATAGTTAACCTTTTTATCCATATCAAAGACAACACGAGCTCCATCGGTTTGATTGCCCACCCGCATATCACGAATGGTTACAGCAGCAGCGCAAACATGTGCATACATCAAAATGATGAGCACCGAAAGAGCAAAGAGTTTATTTTTCAAAAAACGTAACATTTTAGCATTAATCCACATACGATCTCAGACAGAGCAATTATAAAAAAACACTTATTACAAATCTGTTAATATTTTGTGTTTTTTTGCATTTTGTAAAATTATATGTTGTTTTTTTAATTTTATCCTCTATGATAAAGACGAGTTATCGATCGGAATCAGTTGCTCGACGGAGAGTAAATGAAAGACATACCGAGTAGCTGATCCGTGGTTAATGAACGATACTTGGGACAGATTTTACATAATGCGGATACCTCAAATAAGAAGAAGAAAAAATCGGGTTCTTTCGCAAAGCAATGAAAAGCAAAATGCCTATTTAGGCTGTTTATTTAATGTGCGATGTTTAATCTTCCCTTAACAATAACTGACCCGAAAAACGGGTATGAAGGGATATGTAATGACAAAAAGAATGTTGATAGATGACACGCAGCCTGAAGAAACGCGTGTTGTCATTGTAGATGGAAACAAAGTTGAAGATGTTGAATTCGAATCATCTTCCAGAAAACAAATTAAAGGCAATGTTTATACCGCAAAAGTTATTCGCATTGAACCGTCTTTGCAGGCGGCATTTATCGATTACGGCGGAAACAAACGCGGCTTTTTGGCTTTTAATGAAATTCATCCTGACTACTATAATGTTTCGGATGATGTTTTGGCTGAAGTCGAAGCTGAGGTCGATGAAATCATTGAAGGAAAAATTCAGTACATAAAAGAAAAAGAAGCTGAAAAAGCCCGTTACAGAGCCGAAAAAGAAGCGATTGAAGCACAAAAAAGATTGGAAGCGCAACAGGCTCAGGAAATTGAAGAATCTCAACTGGAACCGGTGCAAAATGTTCTGGATGAAAAAACATCAGACGATGCAGACGCACCGGAACAGCAAAACACTCAAGATGATGTGGCTAAAGAAAATACAGTTTCAACATGCGAAGAGATAAGCGAACCGGAATCAGAAGAACAAGCGGAAGAACAGCCAAATTCTAAAGAAAGCTCTCAATCTAAATCGCGCCGAAAATACACACGGCGTACAGCTAAAAAATCACCGAAAACGCTGGCCGAAGACAGTGGTTTAACCGATGAAGTTCTGGAAGATGAAGATGCAGAACTTTCAGTCGATGATGACGACGATGAAGATTCCATCGCCGATGAGCATAATTTTGAAATTCAGCGCAAACTTTTACGTGCACGCAAACTCTATCATCGCTGTGCCATTCAAGATGTTATCAAAGAAGGACAAATCTTGTTGGTGCAAGTGGTTAAAGAAGAAAGAGGTAATAAGGGAGCCGCTTGTACAACGTATATTTCACTTGCCGGCAGATATTGCGTACTGATGCCGAATCGGATCAAAAGCGGCGGTGTATCCCGAAAAATCACCAATGTAACGGATCGCCGTCGGTTGAAAAATATCGTTCGCGAGCTGCCGATCAGCAAAGATATGTCGCTGATTGTACGCACGGCCGGCGAAGACAAAACCAAAGCTGACATTGTCCGCGATTATAACTATCTTATTCGCACATGGAATGCCATTCGTTACAGTGCCTTGAAAAACCAACCGCCGTCAATTGTTTATGAAGAAGGAAATCTCATTAAACGTGCCCTTCGCGACATGTACACCAAAGATATTGATGAAGTGGTTATTGATGGCGATGAAGCTTATCAAACGGCACGCAATTTCGTTAAAATTTTATCACCGCACAATTTGAAAAATATCAAATGCCGTAAGTCCGGTGAAATCCCTGTATTCCAGCGTTTTCAAGTGGAAGCTCAGCTCGATAAGTTGCATAACCCGATTGTCCAATTAAAATCAGGCGGCTATCTGGTTATTAACCCGACGGAAGCACTGGTGTCCATTGATGTCAACTCCGGTCGCGCAACCAAAGAAAAAGATATTGAAGAAACGGCTCTGAAAACCAATCTCGAGGCGGCCGATGAAATTGCCAAACAACTTAAAATGCGCGACTTAGCCGGCTTAATTGTGGTCGATTTCATTGATATGTATGAACCGCAAAACAATGTAGCTATTGAAAAGCGAATGAAAGAAGCTTTGAAGGACGATCGCGCCCGTATCCAAGTAGCTAAAATGAGCATCTTCGGTTTATTGGAAATTTCTCGCCAACGCATGCACTCGTCCTTTATGGAAAGCAACTATGAAGTTTGTCCGCATTGTCACGGACGCGGTTTCACCCGTACAATCGAATCAGGTTCGTCATTGGTTTTGCGTGCCATTGAAAGTGAAGCCGTTCGTAACCGTAATTACAAAATTACGGCCACCACAACAATCGACATTGCTACCTATTTGCTCAATCAAAAACGTAAGCAGCTTTCGGCTCTTGAAGAAGCATATGATGTTAAAATCATCATCGCCGGTGATGTTGATATCAAAGATGCCGGAGATTTTAAAATGGGTAAAGAAAAAATTTCCGTTGCAACACAAGCTAAAAAAGATACGGCGGCAACGTGCTACGAAGAGGAAAATGTTGATTTCTGCGATTCACAAGATGATTCTGTGACTTCCGAAGATGAGGAAAATCGTCGTTTCCGCCCGCGCCGAGGTATTAAAAGCAGACGTTTTAAACGCGATCGCCGCTTTGATAACGGTCAATCGGTTGACAGCGAAAGAGAAACGGCGCAACCGGAGAAAAAATCATGGTGGAAAAAACTCATCGGATAAAATTCACCTTATTTCGCTTTTTGGTCGGTGCTTTTCTGTTCTTGCAGACAGCACCGGCTCAAAGTTCCGATCAGTTGGCTCTTATTTCCGATGTGGAAACACAATCTTATCTGGCCTCAGTCATTAAACCGCTCTATCAGGCGGCTCACTTAAGTTTTAATGAGAATAACGTCTTTTTGGTCAAAGATAACACCCTGAATGCTTTTGTCAGTGATGGAAACCTGATGTTCGTTAATACCGGAACGTTGTTATCCATTAATAACACAAACGAACTCTCCGGTATTCTGGCTCATGAAACAGGACATATTATGGGCGGACACATTGTTCGTCAAAAGTTAAAAATGCGGAAAATGCAATACCTTTTGCTGGGATCTGCATTAGCTGCCGGCGCGACGGCTGTTTCCACAGGACGAGGCGATGCCGCTATGGCGGTTTTGCTCGGTTCGCAAAGTTCAGCACTCAGCCACATGCTCCATTATCAGGTTCAAGAAGAACGCAGTGCTGATGAAAGCGCTCTGAAATTATTGGCAAAGACCAATCAATCTCCTGCCGGTTTGCTCAATTTTATGAACAAAATCAAGAAAAATAATATGCTCAGCGGAATTTCCGAAACAGACTATTTTAGCACACACCCTCTAACTTCAGAGCGTATTTCCCATTTTTCACAGGCAGCATCTAAGCTCAAGAACCTGTCATCAGCGCACAGACTTGATAATGATTTAAAACTTATTCAGGCAAAACTTTCCGGCTTTTTGGAAACACCGGCACAAATTCAACGGCGTTATCCGCAGGCAAATGCAACCCTTGCTGCACAATACGCACACAGTATTTTAGCCTTTAGACAGGGAAAACTAACCGCCGCCATCAATCTTGTTGATCAGTTAATTGATAAACAGCCGAAAAATCCTTATTTTTACGAATTGAAAGGGCAATTTTTATTTGAAAGCGGCCGCGTCAAAGAAAGTCAGAATTTCTATCAAAAAGCACTTTCCCTTCGACCGGAAACACCTTTGTTTCAGATCATGCTTGCTCACAGCATATTGGAAGGATCTCCGGATAATATGCAACTTAATCGGGCTATTACATTATTAAACAAATCTCTTGTCAAAAGCCCCTCTCCTCTGGCTTGGCAGTTACTGGCGCAAGCTCATGGTGAAAAAGGTAACACAGCCATGTCATTATACGCCTCAGCCGAATTTAATTATGCCATCGGTAATTTGACGGTCGCCAAAAGATTGATTGATAATGCCGCCCAAAACACCGCAGACAAAACTTTAGCTCTAAAGATTGCCGATCTGCAACAGCGCTTAAAAGAAGATCTTGATGAAGAATAAGACTCTTTAAGGCAAAAATACGACCTGATTGAATACGTTTTCTAAAAAGAACAAGCTGATAAAACAAATCCCCATAGCCATCAGCGGAGCAGTTACCCAACCGGTGACAATTTTGCCTACAATGGCCCAATTGATGCCATGCCCGCCTTTGGCCAGTCCGATTCCGAGGATTGCACCGATCACCGCCTGCGTACTTGAAACAGGAACAAGCGGCAATGCCGGCAGAGAATGTGCCGTTAAAAAGTCGTGCAAGCTGACCGATGAAAAGAGCAACAAAACAATGGCCTGCGACAAAACCACAATCAACGCAACGGCCGGTGACATTTTCATCAAGTTATTGCCAACGGTCATGATAATTTTTTTCGAATATGTCAGAATACCGACAGCAATAGCCAAAGAACCCAGCAAAAACAACACTTGCACCGGACTTAAAGTCATAAAACGTCCGATTTCGACAGGTTTGAAAGGACATGATTTTACAAAAACACCAACAACATTGGCGATATTATTGGCACCCAAAGCATAAGCTCCGACAGCCGCCGTCACAACCAAACTGATACGCGTCAGCTGATCTTGCATCAACAAATGCATGCTTGAATATTTCAGCATTTTTTTCAAGCAATAATATAATATAACGGCAATAACCCCCGAAATTAACGGACAAGTTGTCCATGTCATAAAAATTTCGGCCAATGTTTCGTAATCCGTCGGTTTGCCGGCATACAGGTTCCAACCGATGATCGCCCCGACAATTGCTTGTGAGGTCGAAACGCTCACCCCCAGCCGCAAAATAAGATAAACAGATAAGGCCGCGGACAGCGCAACCATAAAGGCTCCGGCCAAGGCATTAACACCGCCGAGCGCGCCCAATGTTTCACTGGCTCCTTGACCGCCGAACACGGCTCCCAAAACGACAAACACAGCGGCAATGGTGGCTATAGTCGTAAACCGAACCATTTTGGAACCAACTGCCGTACCGAATATATTAGCCGCATCATTGGCTCCTAATGACCATCCGAGAAAGAGGCCGCTACTCAAAAAGAATAAATAGCTGAAATCCATTAAATATCTCTCTTAATCGTAAATATGAGTACCGCATCAATACAATCTTCGGCTCTGTCGGCAATATCGGCAACTTCACCGATCAGAGTACTGAGCTGAATTTTATGTGCCAATTCCATTTCGGAATCAAATACGTTTTGTTTCAGGGAAGCCCACGTTTTATCGCTTTCATGTTCCAAAAAATAAACTTTTTTCGAATAATCGCGCACCGTTGCAAAATCGCGGAAAAACGCGCGTGAAGCAATAGCCATATTTTCAGCGCAATCGCATACCTGACGGACAAGCAGTCGGAATTTATCCTGCAATTCGCTCGGAATTTCCGGGCGTTCAATATAAAACTTGTGCGCCACCTCATCAAATTCATTGATCACTTTATCAATATTTTCAACCATTTGCAAAACATCCGCCCGCAGATCCGGAATTAGATTTTGAATATACAACTTACTTTCGATTTCACGCCGCAAATCATCGGCTTTTCCCTCTATAATTTTGATTTTTTTGCTGGCCCGACGATAATTTTCGCTCCGGTTTTCTTTCAAATAGATTTCGAATGCTTCCTTAAAGTACAAAGCACTTTCCAAAACCTGATCGTGCATTTCATCGATTCTCTGCTCCAGCTCTCGCGTTGCGGAAAACATAGATATTTTCATATTAAACATATAAAACTCCTTTAATTAATGCTGTTTATTATATACCCAAATGGTTAACACTCTATATATGGCGTAAAACTTTTTTTTATGCTTGCCAAAAGCAAAAAAAATACATATTTTATATTGTGTGATCATTTTAGATAAAGGAATAAAAATATGAAAAATTTTCCATTGATACTTTCTACCGTAGCTGTTATTCTCGCTGCAGTAGCACTTATTAACTCATACAAAACTCAAGTTCAGAGCGTCAATACGGAATCTGTTGCCGCGGCATTAAAAGAATCACCGAAAATGATTGTTGAAGCCATGGACATATATCAAAAACAGCAGCAGGAAGAAGCGTTGGCTGAAAGGGAAAAAGCTCTGGAAACAGTGAACAATGCCGATGGCCTGCCGTTTGTCGGACCAGAGGATGCTTCCGTTACGGTTGTTGAATTCTTCGATTTTTCGTGCGGTTACTGCAAACGTTTGGCACCAAGCATTGAAAAATTAATAGCCGACAATGCCGATGTAAAATTCGTATTCAAACCAGTTTCTTTTGTAGCGCCGATTTCGCGTCCGCTGGCACAAGCTGCCATCGCCGCCCACAAACAGGGTAAATATGTTGAATTCTATAAGGCTGTTTTTGAACATGAAGGAAGAGTAACCGAAGCAGATATTGACACAATCGCTCAATCTCTGAATATGAATGTGGATCAGTTCAAAAAAGACATGAACTCTGCTGAAACAAAGCAAACGTTGGGAAATGTTCTCGAGCTGATGCAAAAACTTCAAATCGGCGGTGTTCCGACATTGTTTGTTAACAAAAAATCGGTTCAATCAATCAGTGCCGATGAAATTCAAGAAGTTATTAACAGTTCTAAATAATTTCGCAATCTGGGAGAATGGTTATCTTGATAAGCCATTCTCCTTTTGATTTTAAAATGTTTCCGGTATTGCTATGGCAGACAATCATTTAATATCAGTTGTTATCCCTGTCTATAATATGGATAAGTTTTTATCCAGATGCCTAACCAGTGTTCTGCATCAAACCATGAAGGATATTGAGGTTATTTGCATTAACGATGGATCTACCGACCAAAGCGGCGACATTTTGCAAACATTTTCTGCCGCTGATAAACGTTTGATCATCATCAACCAAACGAATAAAGGTTTGTCAGCTGCCCGCAATGCAGGAATAAAAAGGGCTTCCGGCCAATTTATCTTTTTTCTGGATGCTGATGATTATCTCCATCCGCAAGCTCTTGAAATTTTTTATAAAGTAGCCGTAAAATCGAAATCACCGGTCATTATTTCGCAAAGTGTCTGCCGATTGGGAAAAGATAAAATACCGAATAAGACCTATGATCCGGATGCAATCAAATATAAAATATGCTCAACTCCTTTGCAGGACTTGTATAAGTATCGACTGGTTTCTGCCGTTGTGTGGAATAAATTGTACCGCACGGATATTGTTAAAAACTTTTGTTTTATTGATGGTATTTATTTTGAAGACTGGCCTTTTACCGCATGTCTGTTTTCGGAAATCGACAATTTTGCCCTGATTAAAGAAAAGCTATACATGTATAATACCATTTCGCCTTCTATTGTACGCAGTGATTTTTCCGTTCGCAAAATTCATGATTATATATTCGGTATACATCATGTTCATGATTATTTTTTGCAACACAACAAAACCGATGCATGGAAGATTGTCAGACGCAAAAGAATCAGTGCAACGATTCGTATGTTGCTTTCAAAAATCAAAAAAAGCCGCCAAAACAAGAACGAGCTGGAAAAATATTTCAAGGAGGAATATCAAAAACTCGTGCAGCAAAAATTAATTTTCTTCGGCGATCTCTCTTTGAAAAGTAAAATACGCTTAGTCCGACTTTTATGGCGTCAACGCAAAAACAGCTAATTTTTCAAATAAAAGTGATCATACATTTTAGCAAAGATAATATTTGTATACACAAACACAAGCGACATCATAAAATAACTCAACCAATCATTTAAGTGCAAAGAATGGTCAATCTGTGTACCCAGCGCCTCCGGATACAGCAACATTGCCGAAATCAAAACAAGCTGAAAATAATTGCCGCGCATTTTTTCTCCGGCTTGTGCAAAAGAAGCATTTCTCCGACGCAAAGAAGAAATCCACGCCATATATGGTTTACAGATTAAAAACGGAGCTAAAAGCGACATAATCGCGTATCCGACAACTAAGTTTCCAAATGAAAGTTGCGTTTCGGAAGTTGCCGACATTCCTTCAAAAATCTGGACATATTGTTCATAGTAGTCCAAATAAAGATCATCATATCCCAAAAACAAAGGAAGCATCGGCAATATTATGATTGTCATCATCACCAGAAACATAATAAACAAGGCCTTTGTCGACGGAGATAAACTTCCCAAGACAGCTCGACTGAAAATATAGGGACGCAGCTGGTAATAATAGCGATAGAATGCGCACCAAAAAATGTAATAAAAAACCACCCAGACAATGCTGATCGGATTCACAATACCACCGGGAATAGATTTGTATAAAAGCATAAATGCCATATTGGTCATAAAAATGCATGTAACAAACAACGGATTGGAAACGATATATGAATTAACCTGTTTCAACAATGTTGATACGGACAAATGGATAAGCGGATTTTTTACAGAAGTCAACGCCGGCATTTTACTCATCTTTTCCCAACTTATAGCCGTTATTGTGCGTGATGATCAATCGGCGATGCGGTTGTTCAACTTTTTGCCGCAAGCGATATATATGTGTTTCAATCGTATGCGTTGTCACATCACTGCTGTATTTCCAAACATTTGTTTGCAAATCTGTCTTACTCACATAATGGCCGTCATTTTTATATAAATATTTTAAGATATCCACTTCCTTTTCGGTCAGTTTAAAACTTTTACCGCAAGTCTGATCTTCAATCATTTTCGCAAAAGGTTTGAGTTGGTAACCATTGAAAAAAATATATCCTTCTTCCGAGTGATCTAACTTGTGATTAGCCGCCTTAAGAATATCCAGAAATTGCACCAACTTAAACGGTTTTTTAACCACGATATTCAATCTGTCGCTTTTAAGCTGAGGAGCTGAAGCTAAAAAAACAATCGGCGTTGCCGGAAATTTATCCCGCCACAGTTCATATTGGGCAAAATCTTCATCAATCACAATAACATCCGGTTTTTCAGCGTTTAAGACAGAACCTTCTATGTATTTGGAAATTTGCCCTTCCAAATCTGTTTTCAGATCTTCGTTTGCTGACCACACATATATATCGGGCATATGTACTCCTAAAAACTCAGTTCCAAGCCGCTGATCAACGCAACGCCTCTGTTATTTTCAGCGGTTTTTTTATCCCCCGTGCTGCGCAAATACGCTCCAACGGCATAAAGTGAAACATTTTTCGTCACGGCAAATTTATTTGCCCAGCTCCATATTTGATTTTCATGATCAGTCTTGTCGGCATACGACGCAAAATATGAAAGGGCTGTTTTGAAAGGACCTATTTCATACCCTAATCCGACGTTAAAAGCCTGACCGCGCCGATAACCGTCAAAATATTCCGGCATCTGCGGATTTGTCCGCAAATTTAAGCGATAATCGTTTCCGGAAGTAAAACTCTTGCGATACGAACCGCCGAGCGTCCACCCTTTGCGATAAACACTCAAACCGGCCGAAATTTCCTGATTGTTTTTCCGATTATAGGCATAGCCCAATGAACTTTCGATTTCGGTATTTTTGACCTCATAGGTATTATACAAACCGGCCGCGTAAGATGATCTGTTATCATAACGGCTGTGCTTATTAATCAAACCGGCTTCGGAATAACTGTCCGGCGTATAGGAAAAAGCCGCTTTTGTTCCCATATATTCGGCTGTGGTATAGCTGATTTTAAAAGCATCGGCATCCGTATTTAAAAAAGTCGAATTCAAAGTGCGATAAGATGCTGTTCGGCTGTGTCTTTGCCAATTCGGATTAGCAATAAAATCCGTCACCGGCGAATTATTTACCCGAAAAATGCCCACAGACGGCGCACCGACAGCCAGCTGATATGCTGCATTATAAATCTGACCGACACCCAATTCGCCATACGATCCGCTCCACGTGGCATAAATATTTTCGCCCCATTCGCCATGATTATAATCTTCCACCTCTTTTCCGTCGGATATCTGTGCGTCCGCCCCTAAACGAAATTCCGTTGCATTGTCTGCCAAATAACCGACCGATGCCGAAATTTCACTCATCACCGGTGTGTGATGATGTTTATGGTATGGCGTATAGCGATGAGAATAATCGCTATATCCGTAAAATCCCGCCGCAGAACCGGAATAGTCATAAACGAACTCACCGGCTGAAGCCGGCAGAGAAATCAGACAACAAGTCATCGCTAAAAAAATTTTCTTCATCTTATCCCCTAACATTTTGATTCACCATATAAACACTATCTTATGATGTCAACAAAAAAACCATTTTTACTCTTTTAAAAATAAGTCTGTTTATAAAATTATAAATAGTGCTTTTACATTTTGTTTTATTATATATAATGTGGTAAGTTTAATTTTGCAAAATCAAGGAAAGGAAATAAAATGCAAAAACCGGTAATGTTGTTAATATTGGACGGCTGGGGATACAGAGAAAAAATTACGAAAGATAATGCTATCGAACAAGGATATACGCCGAATTGGCACTATCTGGTAGATAACTGCCCGACATCATTTATTGAAACATCCGGACTGGATGTCGGCTTGCCGGAAGGACAAATGGGCAATTCGGAAGTCGGACATATGAACTTGGGTGCGGGCCGCGTCGTGATGCAAGATCTGCCGAAAATAGATCAGGCAATTGCCGACCATACGCTGGAGAAAAATCCGGTTGTCGTGGAACTGATCCATAAATTGAAAGAAACACACGGTGTCTGCCACCTGATGGGTTTAATGTCACCGGGCGGCGTTCATTCGCATCAGGCACACATGGTCGCACTAAGTCAAATTCTGAATGAACAAGGCATAGAGGTGCGTGTCCATGCCTTTTTAGACGGACGCGATACTCCTCCTTCATCAGCCAAAGGATTTTTACAAGAATTTGAAACGGCGGTGCGGAATATGCCGCATGTTAAAATCGCCACGCTTTCCGGCCGTTTTTATGCCATGGATCGTGACAAGCGTTGGGACCGCGTTGAAAATGCATATAACAACATTGTTTCGGCTACCGGTCAGCGCTACACTTGTGTTTCTGAGGCCATTCAGACATCTTATGACAATGGAGTGACCGATGAATTTGTTATCCCTTGCGTCATCGGAGATTATAACGGCGCCAATGACGGCGATGCGGTACTGATGGCCAATTTCCGTGCTGACAGAGCGCGTGAGATACTCTATGCTTTGTGTGATGATCAATTTGACGGTTTCAAACGCCAAAAAGTTGTTCGCTTTGCCATTCATGTCGGCATGGCTGAATATTCGGTCGATCACAACCGTTTTATGCAAACCATTTTCGCACCGGAGCAATTAAAAAATATCTATGGCGAAATTGTTTCAAAACACGGATTAAAACAGTTGCGGATTGCCGAAACAGAAAAATACGCTCATGTTACTTTCTTCTTCAACGGCGGTGAAGAACGTTTATTTGAAGGCGAAGATCGCATTCTGATCAACAGTCCGAAAGTTGCCACTTATGATCTTCAGCCGGAAATGAGCATCTATCCGGTAACCGATTCTCTGGTGGAGGCTATTAAGAGCCAAAAATACGATACAATTATCTGTAATTATGCCAACGGTGACATGGTCGGGCATACGGGCATTATGGAAGCGGCACTCAAAGCGGTTGCCGCCGTTGATGAATGTCTCGGACGTGTGATGGAAGCCATTAAAAGCGTGGACGGCGTACTGTTAGTCACGGCGGATCATGGTAATGTCGAAAAAATGATTGATGAAAAAACCGGCGAACCTTATACAGCACACACTGTCGGTAGAGTTCGTGCCGCACTTTACAATGCGCCATCTGCCGTCAAAGGGCTCAAAGACGGTCGCTTAGCAGATATTTCACCGACACTGCTTGACCTCCTCGGTATTGAGCAACCATCTGATATGACAGGACAATCACTGTTGGAAAAATAAGGATTTGAGTGTGACTGAAAAATTAGCAACATTTTGTTCTTTATGTCTTTGCCTTTGGGTTGCATCGGCCGATGCCGCGCAGAGCAAACATGCCCCGCTTCCCGTTAAAAAGGATGTCGCCGTTGCCACCCAAAAAAGTTTAGATCATAACAATATTTCCGCAGCCGATCTGGCTCAAATCGAAGCTGAAGCCAAAAAGGTTTCGCAAGAAGGTAAGCGCATTCAACAAGAAGCCGGAAAAATAAAATCCGAACTTGATGCCGTCAACCAAAAAATGTTAAACGTATCCAAACAAATCCAAAGCGGACAGCTTGAACTGACCAAGAAAAAAGATGAGCTGACGCTGTTGCAACAGCATTTGCAGGATTCTCAGCAAAAATTCGATTCGGAATACGGCATGCTTGTAGAAACGCTTTCAGCTTTGCAAACCCTCGCCTTACGTCCGTCCGAAGCCGTATTGATTCAACCGCTTTCTCCTGTTGATGTTATGCGCAGCAGCATTTTGCTCCGCGGAAGTATTCACTCATTGGAAAACAGAGCCGCCTCAATCCGCCAGAGCATTGAGGATATCAGCAGTCAAAAAGACGAGATTGCCAAACGTCTTTCCGATATTGAAAAGCAAAATACAATACTTTCTCAACAGCAAGATGAGATGAAAGTTCTTTCCAAACAAAAGAGTGAAATGTATGATCAGCTTTCCACGCAAAGTCAGGAAGCTAAGCAAAAAGCACGTCAGCTGGCCAGTCAGGCAAAAGATGTACGCGATCTTTTGGAAAAATTGGAACAACAGCGAAAGTTAAAGCAGCAACAGGCCGAAAAAGAGCGCATTGCTAAAGAACAGGCTGTCGAAAAATTACGTCAGCAAAATAACCACGCTTTATCCAGAGCTGAATTTCAAGACAAAAGCACATCTCCGGTCAGTGCGCCGAAAATGGTTACCAACTTCAGCAAAGCGCGCGGACGTTTGACCAGACCGGTTGCCGGACAACTGGTCACCAGCTTCCACCAAGAGCTTTCTAAAGGTGTGTTATCTAACGGTATTGATATCAAGACAAATCCAAAAGCACAGGTCATCTCTCCGTTTGACGGAACGGTTATTTTTGCCGGTCCGTTCAAAAATTTCGCCAACTTGGTCATTATCGACCACGGGGAAGGTTACACTTCACTTTTAAGCGGTTTAGAAGAAACCTATACAGAAGTCGGTCAGCTTTTAGTTGCCGGAGAAGCCGTAGGTATTATGCCGTCACATGACCATGCCAAATTACATATGGAAATCAGAAAAAACAGTCAACCGGTCAATCCGAATGAATGGCTGTCAACAAAATAAAAGGAATAAATTCATGTTAAAAAAATTTTTTATCGCTTACGCACTCATCAATTGCTTGTTCATGCACAATGTTCAAGCCAAATCGGAATCCAAAGAAGCCGCCGATCAAATATCAACCTACGAGTTGCTCAATATTTTCGGCGAAGTGATGGACCGAACAAAATCATCCTATGTTGAAGAAGTAACCGATAAAAAACTGATTGAAGCCTCTCTGAACGGCATGCTGACGGCTTTAGATCCTCATTCCAGTTATTTAAACGAGGAAGACTTCAAATATATGAACGAACAGACGCAAGGCAAATTCGGCGGACTCGGCATTGAAATCACCATGGATAACAGCGTGGTTAAGATTATTTCGCCGATTGATGATACACCTGCCGCCCGCGCCGGTCTTAAGGCGGGAGATTACATCACGGATATTGATGGAGAATCTGTCATTGGTCAAAGTCTGAACGAAGTTGTCAGCAAGTTGCGCGGCAAAGTCGGAACCAAGGTTAAAATCACCGTGCGCCGTCTCAATGAAAAGCCGTTTGATGTTACGTTAAGACGCGATGAAATCAAGGTTCAATCCGTTAAGCATGAGCTTAAAAATGACGATATCTTATATGTCCGTATTTCCGCATTTAATGACGATATTGACAAGGATATCGAAAAAGCGGTTAGCGAGGCGCAAAAGAAGCTTAAAAACAAATTATCCGGAATTGTTATTGATGTACGCAACAATCCGGGCGGTCTTCTTGATCAGGCGATCAAAGTGTCCGATCTGTTTTTGGAACAGGGGGAAATTGTATCGACGCGCTCACGCAATGAAGAAGATACGGTTAAGTATTCGGCAACTCCCGGAGATATCGCCGGTAATTTACCGATTGTGGTTATGATTAATGAAGGTTCGGCTTCGGCTTCAGAAATTGTTGCCGGCGCTTTGCAAGATCATCATCGAGCAATCATTCTCGGACAAAAGTCGTTCGGGAAAGGATCGGTTCAAACCGTCATTCCGTTGCGCAACAATGCGGCTATGCGTCTGACAACGGCTCGTTACTACACTCCTTCAGGCCGTTCCATTCAAGCCAAAGGTATTGAACCGGATGTGGCAGTCAAACAAGCCAAAATTGAGGAAATCAATACATATGATTTAAATTTGAGTGAGGCCGATTTAAAAGGAGCTTTGAAAAACGAACAGGCAAAAGATTCACCAAAAGATAAATCCGCGCAAAAGAATAAAAATGATAAGGATGACGATCAACAAGATTATCAATTGATCCGCGCCCTTGATCTGGTTAAATCTTTGTACATATACAGCAACAATGACAACAATCTAGTTCACAAAAAAGCCGAAGAATCAAATAATAAGAAAGAAAAATAAAAGTAATGAATGAAGTTTTTCGTCTGAATGCCGGTGCTGTCGTTTTCAATCGTTTTCATCGCATTTTGCTGTGCGAACGAGCAGATATCCCCGGCTCATGGCAATTTCCGCAAGGCGGTATAGAAGAAGGTGAAACACCGGCGCAAGCGGCCACACGCGAGCTTTTTGAAGAAACGTCAATTAAAAGCGTCATCCGTGTTAAAACTTTATCCACCCCGGCTCGCTATCGATTTCCGCCGCAGGTGCTAAAGTCCATGCGTGAGCGCGGTTTCATGAACAGCGGACAAGATATCTATTGGTCTTTGTTTTTCTTTGACGGCGATGAGGCGGAAATCAATTTACAAACCCAGACGCCGGAATTTTGCCGATATAAATGGGCCACACTTCAAGAAGCACTGGATCTGATTGTTGACTTCAAAAAAGATGTGTATCAAGTTGCTGTCAACGAATTTTCCCATATTGTAGAAAGTGATTTCAATTCCCTTTCCCTCTGAAAAATTTTAATTTCCTCTTTTATGAAAAAAGACTGTTAATGCACAATAAAAACGGAACACCTGTAAGAAGCGTAAATATTACCGTTTAGAGTGATTTTGAGAGATATTTTTTTACGAGCTGGCGGGTATTTAGATTGTTGTGGAAATTGATAGATTTTCCCATTATAAGAG
>JAFVEP010000057.1 GCA_017475935.1 Alphaproteobacteria bacterium | reverse complement strand
CTATCTGATTTTGTGAAAGATTATCAACATTATTATAATTTTGATAGACCTCATAAAGCTCTTGATTTTTTACCGCCTTTCAGTTACTTTTTTAACATCTCTTCTATCCATAAAGAGTCTCATATGTATTGAACTAGAACAGAACCATTGACAGACGATAATATTTTAACTATACTTCAGGCTAGAAGAATCATCTTTGTGTACACAGATGAGATCATAGATCCAAACCACCAATTTTATAAAAAATTGGATGCGCTTTTGAGAGAAATTTAAGTATTTTTCTTTGCAAAAGGTAGAAAAGATGAAAAAATATGATTTAATCATCCCCTTGGGGGAATTTTGCGCTACAGCAATCGCCCTTCGTGATGCCGGAATAAGGCAAGCCAGTTACCCTTTTGATTGGAGTGCCGGTGTCGAATGGGATAAATGCGGCAATTGTGGATTTCTCGGCAAAATTAAAATGATCTGCAATGATTTTAAGGATGCCCTAAATTTGGAAGATTTTCGGGAAGAATGGGGAGAAAACCGCGCCCACCGCCGTGTAATCAACAAAAAAACCGGACTGCAATATGTTCATGATTTTGAATGGGAAAAAAGCGTTGTCGAACAATTTCCGGCATTCAAGGAAAAATACGAACGCAGAATCAAACGATTATACGATGATATCCATAGCAACAAAAAAATATTATTTGTTTTTGCGACACGCGGCGTACATACGCTACCCTTTTCTGATGTACAACAAGGCTTCAATCTTCTCAGCAAAAAATTTCCGCAAAAAACATTTCAAATGGTGATTATTTATGACTCATCCGATTGTAATATTAATGAGTTCTCCACGTTCAAATTATCTGATCAGATAGATGTTATCACATATCACGATATTGAAGGTGGATATGGCAATCAACCAATAATGCAAAAAATTCTAAAAACATTTATCACCGATGAATGTGATTATAATTTCGCCACCGATCATATCAAAAATTTCGGTCTTTCATGCAGAGAAAATTGGGGACGGTGGAGCGATGGTCAGATAGTCTGCATAAAAATTCCGTTTTACGCCGATAAAAAAGCAGCTAAAATCCAATTTGATATTCAACCTTATGTTGTTAAAGAACACCCCGTTCAGGATGTTGATGTTTATTTCGATAACAAAAAAATCGCTCACTGGCATTTCGAAATATCAAAACATTTTCCGGAGACGGTATTGAAAATTCCGGCAAGAAAGATTAAAGGTGATATGGTTGATCTGATGTTTAAAATAAACAATCCGGCAGAGATCAAGACAGATTCAAACGGAGGGGTAATCCATACCCGAAAACTCGGTATCGGTTTCAAAACCATGAAAATTATGGCAAGGTAGGAATGCAATGACTATATTTGTATTTGACATGGACGGCACATTAACACCGGCAAGACTTCCGATGGAAGCCGAATTTGCCATTCGTTTCCATGGTTGGCAACAGACGCATAAAAGCTTTATTGCCACCGGTTCTGATTATAAAAAAGTCGAAGAACAACTGCCGCCTTCGGTCATCCAGTCTTTTACGGGCATTTTCAGCTCAATGGGTAATGTTTTAACCGCACAGGGGCAGATTATTTATCAAAACAGTTTCAAGGCAGATTCGGAGCTTTTCACTTTATTGGAACAATACCGCAAACAAACAGCCTACCCCGGAATTTTATATCCGAACTATATTGAAGAACGTATCGGCATGATCAATTTTTCCGTTCTCGGCCGCGATTGCCCGTATGCAGAACGTGAGCGCTACAGTGCGTGGGATAAAACAGCTCACGAGCGGGAGACAATTGCAACGGAACTGCGCCAAGCTTTTCAGCAGTATGATATTTCCGTCGGCGGATCTATTTCGATGGACATCACTCCGAAAGGTTTCGGAAAAGATCAAATCGCTAAACGGTTGCGTGAGCACTATCCTTATGAAAAAATCATTTTCTTCGGCGATAAAACCTTCAAGGGCGGTAATGACTACGAATTGGCACATGCTCTGTCAAAACTCGAAAATACCATGATTATGCAAATCAACAACCCTGCTGAAGTTTTGTTCGCTCTTGAGCGCCACACGGATTAATGCGATAAGCGTCCATCTTTTCCCTATTTTCATACGGCAAATGCGTCACCACCAAAACCTAAAATATTTTGACTGTGTTTTGCCGATTTAAAAATCACAAAAAAACCTCCCGATCTTAATAATCGAGAGGCTTTTTCTTTAGTTTAAGGACATTCCGAAGGTGCGATTGAGAAATCTCTTCCACGGAGATACCTTTTCGCACGACAGAATATTACCTTTTTCCATGGGCGAGGCATAAACGATGTCTCCTGCTTCCAATCCGCACAATTCTTTATATAACTTAGGAATCGTGCTTCTGGAAACAAAAGACTGCCCATACGATGCCAATTTGTGTGCATACCTGAACTCAACAAGAATCCTTTTTCCGGTTCCGTGGATAGAAACCACCACAGCCGGAAAATAAATACATCCAGCTTCAATTTCCGCCATATTCTTTAGGTTTTAAAAGTTATCAAAACGAATCCAGCGCGAAAACAACCTCTTCCACTTTGCCCCAAAAGACAAAGTTCTGACAATGTAATGTTTATTCCGCGGTTCAGCCCAAACCATATCACCTTTCCGCAATTCTCGAATCTCATCGAAATTGGGATGATCTTTATCGACGACAGAAACGAACTCTCGTCCCATCTCTTTATCAAGATACATCATTGAGTAGTATCTGATACGCAGAGAAAGACGATCTTCGTTGCACACACCTATATCCAGCACAACGGCCGGATAAGAAAAGCACAAATTATCCATATATGTAAATTATTTGGTTAGTGTACTAAAGATAGCAACTTTTATGTTTTTTGTCAATATGTTTTTCTACAAAAATTACATTTTATGACTGTCATTATAAGCATCTTGCTCATTTTTTTCTTCCATATCGGCAACCAGTGTGGAAAAATCTTCCATAAACCAATCCAGTTCATCATCACTATCGACATGGATCATTTTGTAAAAGCGCTCGCGCAAAGACAATAAAAGACTGCTTTCTTCAATTTTAAGATCTCGCACCTGAACTTTTCCATTATTTTTCACCAGCGTAAAAATCACTTTAATTCCGCCTTTTGATTGATCATCGACATGCTGTTCCACTTTATCAATCAAGATAGTACAAAAAATATCGGTTCCGGCTGCCGATTGCAGAACTTTATCGATTTTAAAATGAATGGAATTTTCCTCGATTTTCAGCGGAAAACTTTTATATGACGCCGATAAATAGCGTTTAAAAAGCGGCACATATTGCTGTTTTTGTTCATCGCTCATTTGCCG
The DNA here is from genome assembly GCA_017475935.1 of Alphaproteobacteria bacterium. Lineage (GTDB taxonomy): Bacteria > Pseudomonadota > Alphaproteobacteria > RF32 > CAG-239 > RUG410. The sequence goes on along the minus strand of JAFVEP010000057.1, from coordinate 4,015 downwards.
CCAATATTTGCCGACAACGAAACGCGCCGCATGGTCAAGATCAATATCCTGCTCCATAATTTGATCAAGCGCGCGATGCTTATAGCTAAGGTCTTGCGAAGACAAAATCTGCAATATTTCATTTCCCTTATTTTTCGCCCAAGCACGCGCCTCTTGCGAATCAACGGCAGCCGACGCCGAATGAATATTAAAAAAAAACAAAAACAAAGCCAATATATATTTCATCATCACAAACCTCTTGGTCTATTATAGAGCAAAAACAAAACTTGACAAGAGATAAATATAATATGATAAGTCGCAAAAATAGTTTTATTTTTATGATTAATTCTATAAACTGAAAAAAAGTTTTAATTCAAGCGGATTTAATCACATGAAAAAATGTTTTGCTCTATGTTTTTTATTCTGTTTTTTAGCAACCGAATCTGCCGATGCACAACTAAACAGCGGCTACTATAATCAAGTTTCTTCGATACCGACCGTACAAAAAAATCGCGTTATGCCGACAGCTCGCACTTCTGTTGAGGGAATAAAGCTGCGCCAAAAAGTTCGTTGCGGCAGCAATCTGAGCGTCAAATCGTACGCACACCAAGATGATGACGGAATATGGCGCGGTATTGATGCTGACTTATGCCGTGTGATTGCCGAAGCCATACTTGGAGACGAAAGCAAAATTGAAATTGTTAACATTCTGCCGAGCGAAGTTTCTCACGCACTGAACAATAACCGAATTGATGTCATGCTCAGCGGTGCCTTTTCAGCAGCCAAACTTGAGATTGAGCATCAGGCACTCAGCGTCGGAATGCTGTATTACGACGAACAACGCATTCTGGCGCGCGGCGATGAGATAGAAAATTTAGCCGACTTAAAAAACAAAAAAATTTGTATCACAAACGATTCCGATGAATATAAAAATTTTGATGATTACAATGTTCTGAACGGATTAAAAATTCATTACCTGACCTTTGCTGACCGCGCCAAAGCCAAAGAAGCCTTTTTATTAAAGCGCTGTCAGGCCATGACAGCCGGCTATCTTTATTTAAACGGATTAAAACAGGAAATGCCGAATCTTAAAGCCCAAATACTGAGCGATTCAATCGCCGTTATGCCGGTTTATGCATTTGTTCAAAACGATAATTCCGAATTTCGGATGGTTCTTAAGTGGATATTAAACGCTTTGCTACTTGCGGAAAAATATAACATTAATGCACAAAACATGGAATTTTTTGCCTCTAATGACAATCCGGAATTACGCAACCTTTTAGGCGATGATCCGCATTTCTGGCAGTCGCTCGGTTTGCGGCCGGACTGGGTTAAAAGGGCGGTTCAATCACTGGGAAATTATGCGGACATTTACGAGCGCAACTTAGGTCTTGATTCACCGATCAATCTGGATAGAGGGCAAGCCAAGTTGATCAAGAACGGCGGTTCTGTCTGGCCGTTACCGTTTATGTAACCTCACCCGACAACAATTCGGGCTTGGTCGGAAAAATGCTTGTTCTTCATTTCATAATCACATAATTCTGCCTAATATTCGGTTGATGCATTTTTCTATACTCCACCATGAATATTTACTATAATCTTAAAAACTTTAGGCAAACGAATTGCCACACTCCGCAAAAAGCAGGGAATGAATCAAGAAGAATTTGCGGACGTTTCCGGAAAAATGATTAACACAATTTCCAATATTGAACGCGGTTTAAGTGACCCAAAAGTAACAACTTTGTTATCTTTGGCAGAGGCTTTGAATGTTCCAGTTGATTCTTTATTTAATGACGACGAACAACCACAAATTGAAGAACTACCAGAGAACGTGCAAGCCATTGTTAAACTGATTAAAAACCAAGACACTCGCACGCTCAAAACTATTCAAAAGCAAATTGAAGCACTTTTAGAGCTGATGAAGGCATGATTTTACCGTAACTATCCCCAACTTACTGAAAAAAACGAGACTGACAAAGACAACAAATCTCCTGCTAGAGCTGTGAGATTCAAGAAGTTAAACTCAAATAAAATTTTTTTAGTTGCAGTGCCACAAAAAATAGCAAATATTCTGCATAAGAAAAAAGTTCTTGATTTATGATACGAAATGTTTTATAAAGTGTCTCAGTTTGATAGGGGTATAGCTCAGTTGGTAGAGCATCGGTCTCCAAAACCGAGTGTCGAGGGTTCGTAGCCTTCTGCCACTGCCAATAAACAAGCACCCCTTGCGGGTGTTTTTTTATTGGCCATAGGGGGAGACGATGAGAACCCTCGACAGAGAGGGTTCGACTACAAGCGAAAGCGATACGGGTGTATCGCGGTCGGCTATGCCGATGAGCGCAGTGAACGAAGCAAAGCGAAGTAATCCTTCTGCCCCTGCCAATAAACAAGCACCCCTTGCGGGTGTTTTTTTATTGGCCATAGGGGAAGACGATGAGAACCCTCGATACAGAGACTTATTTTTTCTGATACTCCGGTATTGTTTTTAATTGAGGATATATTTGCACGGCCATTTGCGTAATTTGATCAGCATATTCCGCATGGCATGTTTTTAAAACATCAAACCATTCCGGCATAAGTTGTTTTTGTTGTTCCGAAGATAAACTTTCTCTGGCACAAGCTGATATTTTTTTATGCCAATATGCCACATTCGCACGTGAAACCGCCGTCAATATAGCCATATCAATCAATCCCTTGTCTTCACTTGATCCGATAGATTTAGAGTCAACCTGCGGATCGAAAATCAACCAATAAGCAAATGCATCCAAAAGATGATACCCATGACCATGTGATTGTCGCACACCATCATATAATGGACGCCAAATACCTTCTTCATCATCTTCAATATCAGGATTGTCCATGCGCGCAATCACTTGTTCTTTTATTTTGAGTAAATCCATTTCACCAAACATCACTGAGGCATTCATAATGCCATCCGCATAATTTTTTTCATCATGGTAAGAATCCAATCTTTTGCCGTATTGATCTTTAATCAGGGCAAATCCGTTAGCAAATTGCGATTCTTGATATAAATCATATTTTGCCGTGCTGAAACCGATTTCATTCGGTTTACATGCAAACAACAAAAAAACACTTAGTAGTAAAACCTTGTATTTATTCATTTTATTGACTTCCTTTATAGATATAGCTTAAGAGATTTAAAATTAAAAAAAGTCTTGACAAGAACCCTTGTACAAGACTTTTTTTATTTAGTACCGACAAAGATCCACGCGCGACATCGACATCGGACGAAATTCCTCGTCAGAAATCTCCATCGACAGGATCTGACCGGATCTGTAATGGCGGCTGAGTATAAGCTGTACCCCATCTGGATAACGCAGAACACAGCCCCGCATGAGCGGCCACTCGACACAAAAGTAGGTTTTTTCTACCTTTTCTCCTGTGCGCAGATCAAAGAACTTCCCACCACGCTTAACACAAGGCACTACCCTTTGGATGGTTTTGTTTTTGTACTCTCCGATCTGCGGATATCGATTGAAACTCCGCCACCGATAGAAGATCAAGATCGCAAACTCCGTCGATTCTTGATAAATTTGTTTTATATTCATAATATCTGAATTGTAAGTTATCTAAGCATTTATATGACATTTTCTCTATTTTGTCAATGAATATTTTTATTTTATGAAAAAAAAGAGCGTGACCACTTGCCACGCCCTTTAATCAGTAATCTAAACTGTCGTATTATTAAGCTGAGCTAACAACTGTAACGGCACGACGGTTTTGAGCCCAAGCTGCTTCGTTGCTGCCGAATACAGCCGGTCTTTCTTTACCGTAAGAAATTGTAGAAATTCTGTCTTCTGCAATACCTTGAGATACTAAGTATTGTTTAACAGCATTAGCACGGCGTTCACCCAAAGCTAAGTTGTATTCACGAGTACCGCGTTCATCGCAGTAACCTTGAACAATAACGTTTGTACCTTCATGGTTCTTCAACCAATTTACTTGAGTATCCAAAACAGCAGTAGCTTCAGCAGACAAAGCCGAGCTATCAAAAGCAAAGAATACAGTATCTGTT
>JAFVEP010000056.1 GCA_017475935.1 Alphaproteobacteria bacterium | reverse complement strand
TCCGGATTTTCATGTGTTTCAATAAACACAGCGGCAACACCGACAGCAACAGCCGCACGAGCCAGCACAGGGGCGAATTCACGCTGTCCTCCTGTCTTACCGCCCAATCCGCCCGGTTGTTGTACGGAATGTGTTGCATCAAAAATCAACGGATATCCGCAAGCTTTTCCCATCTGCGGAAAAGCTCTCATATCCGTGACCAATGTATTATAGCCGAAACTAGTACCGCGTTCGGTAATACAAATGCGGCAATTGCCGGAATCCTCAACTTTTTTAACAATATTCGGGACATCCCAAGGTGCTAAAAACTGCCCTTTTTTAATATTAACCGCCTTTCCCGTTTGTGCGGCGGCAACAACCAAATCCGTTTGTCGGCATAAAAAAGCCGGAATTTGCAGCATATCAACATATTGAGCCACAATCGGACATTGTTCTCTCTCATGTATGTCGGTCAAAATCGGTAAATCAGGATAAAGCTTACGAATTTCTTCAAAGGTTTTCATTCCCTCTTCCAATCCGACACCCCGCGCGCTATTAATTGATGTTCTGTTTGCCTTGTCAAAAGAAGCCTTGAAAATGTAAGGTATGCCTAACTTCTTTGTGATTTCAACCAGCTTTCCGGCTAAAAATATCGCGTGTTGCCGGCTTTCAATTTGACAAGGACCGGCAATTAAAGCCAGCGGCAACTTATTGCCAAGTTTTACCTGACCAACATTTATAACTTTTTGTTCCATATTCTTCTCCTTTAAAAGTGGAAACGGGTAAATGCAAACAAAACATTTCCGTCGTTTTTTATTCCCGGAATATAAACGGCTTGCAGATCAATATGATCATAACCGACACCGAATAACGGAAGCGGCAACGGAACCGGAATATATCCGTATTCATGACGTTGTGTCACACCAAGTGCATAGCCTACACCGGCCCGCCACTGATCTTTTTCGCCGGCTGTCCAATTCCACTGGCGTGCATAGCCGAAATATGTTTCAACATATGAATTGGAATCCTTGAAAGCCATGCCGTATATGCCGGACCACGTATTTTCGCTGTTATAATGAGAAATACCAAACCCCGCACCCCAAGGATTTTCATTATATTTATCAATATGTTCCTTATCATAGGTTAAACGATTGTGCCATGCATAAACCGGCACATAAATATCATAGTAGTGCGGATTGCAATATATGGTTGTAATATCATCGGCGATAAAATGTCCCCACTGCGAAAACTTATCCGTCAGCGAAGCATTGGCCGCGCACAGAGGTATGCTAATCAAAACGAAGAGAGAAAATATTTTTTTGAGCATTATTTCAGTCCTGTAGTTCTTCATCTGTTGGTGTAACAATACCGCAAGATAACACATATTTAATGCCGTCTTCAACACTCATATCCAACTTAATCACATCCTTTTCAGGCAGAAAAATCAAAAATCCGGATGTCGGGTTCGGCGTCGTCGGCACATAAATGCTGAGCATTTTTTCACCGGTTTTGGCATCTATTTCCCCACCTGTTTCTCGGCGGCTGACAAAGGCAATTGTCCACAAACCTTTGCGCGGATACTCAATCAAAACAACCTCACTGAATGAATTTGATTTTTGCGATAAGAATGTTTCGAAAATTTGTTTTATCAACGAATAAACACTTGAAATAACAGGCATCTTTCGAATAATAACATTCCATATTCTGAGGAAAAATTTCCCGACATATCCCGTCGTCAGCATGCCTATAAAGATTAAGCACAAAACCAACAAAACCAGTCCTAATCCGGGAACGGCATAGGGAACAAAATTACCGATTTTCCATTGCTGCGGAATTAATCGGCTAGTTGTTTCGTTAATCCATATGACCAGATGATATGACATGTACACCGTAATAGCCACCGGCGCCGCAACGATCACACCTGTTAAAAAATAATTTTTCAGCCTTTTGGTAAAATTGTTACTTTGAGCTGTTTGATTTTCTGTATGTTTCATTTTTTCCTCTTCATATCCGTAATTAAAAATTGTACTTTTTTCCGACCTTGCCATTCGTCTATTTTGACATCTCCGACCACATCGTATAAATCACCGCGGTGATCTAACAATGTTTGCCCCAAGGAGTTATCGGCACATCGAAACGCAATTGCCTGCAAATATCCGCCGTTTGGAGATGTTAATGTGCAACGCACGTGTCCGGATCCGACAATTTGTGAAGAACCGATGCGGACATTTGTCAGCATAATCAAAGGTTCGCCGTTTTGCACACCATACGGTTCAAGCAAAGACAGCTGCTCGGCAAAACTTTCCGTAACGGCGCTCAGTGAAACAACCAAATCAATTTTGAGTGTCGGTATCATTTTTTCATTACCCATATGTTCCACCACATACTGTCCGACAAACTCGTAAAAATCATCTATCTGTTCTTTATCAAGCGAAAAACCGGCTGCCATCACATGACCGCCGCCGTGCTTTATCACTCCTTTTTCTTTTGCGGCAATAATCAGCGCGCCTAAATCAATCCCTTCAATCGAGCGTGCAGATCCTTTGACTTCATCCGATTCGATTGACATGACAAAAGAAGGAACATGGTAACGTTCTTTCAATTTACCGGCCACAATTCCGATAACACCTTGATGCCAATCTGTTCCATAAACAAAAGCAATCGGATATTTCTGGGCTTTTCCCTCCAACTGTTCAATAGCTTGTAGCAAGACATAATTCTCGATTTCCTTGCGATCTGTATTGAACTGATTAAACTTTTCAGCCAACTCATCGGCTTCTAAATCATTATCGCAACAAAGCAATTTATAACCGAGTGTGGCGTCACCGATGCGCCCGCAAGCATTAATCCGCGGACCTATGGCAAAACCGAGATGATATGATGTAACCGCCGATTCTAAATTGATTTTTTTAAATAGACGACGCAACCCTACATTATGCATGGCGCGCATAACCTTGAGCCCTTGTTTTACATAGGCTCTGTTTAATCCGAGTAACGGCACCACATCGCAAACGGTTCCAAGGGCAACCAAATCCAGAAAATCCATAAGTTTCGGTTCTTCTTTAGCCTGATAAAAGCCCTCTTGCCGCAATTGACGATTGACTGCCACCAAAAACATAAAACCGACACCGACAGCCGACATATACGGCAAATAATCAATTCCGTTATCTTCATCCAAGCGCTTAGGGTTAATCACCGCAAAAACTTTAGGCAACACCACCTCAGCTTCATGATGATCAATCACAATAACATCAAATCCATCCTCAGCAGCTTTATTTAACACATCGAAAGCCGTGGTACCGCAATCGATGGTAATGACAAGTTTAACCTGCTTTTCTTTAAACTTAGCAAAAGCCAGTGAACTCGGACCATATCCTTCTTCACGGCTTGGAATATGAATAACGGCATCTCGGCCGACAGCATGCAAAAATCGATACAATTCGGAAACAGAAGTGGCTCCATCAACATCATAGTCACCGATAATACCGATGTTTTCATTATTGATAATGGCTTGAACAAAACGCTCGCACCCCTTTTGCATATCTTTGATAACATAAGGATCCGGCATAAGCTTTTGAATTTTCGGATCTATAAAATTTTCAATTTCAGTAAACGGAACATGTCGGGCACATAAAATCCCCGCCACATGAAAAGGAAGGCCGTAATGTTGTTCTATTTTTTGACGTTGCTCTTCATCTATATCGGCAATCTGCCACCTATTTTCACATAAAGACAGATCTTCTGCACATTCACTCATTTTTTATCACCAATTATCACCATATTGTCAATATATTACACCATGGATCGATGAGAGCAAGCACGAACGTTTTTTTTCTAACAGATATATTGATTTATTAAATAGATTTGCTAAGATTGCTCATGAAAGGTATGTTGATGAAAAAAATTGGCTGTATTGTCTTTTTAATAACACTGTTAACCGATATTTGTTGGGCGGAAAATAACGGCCAAACCTTTACATCTGTTACAATTATGTCGGCGGATCAAACAAAAATAAAATGCGCTTATAATCTTGAAACGGCCGACACAAAAGAAAAATTGCGGCAAGGACTAATGGGGCGAAACCATCTGGATAAACACGCCGGAATGTTATTAGATACACAAATCCTGCCTTTGGATACTGTCATAGCCATATGGATGAAAAATACCCTCATTCCGCTGGATATACTTTTTGTTGATCAACATAATGTCATTTTTGATCAACATAAACAAGCTATGCCATTCGATGAAACCCCGATCATTGCGTCAAAACGTCCGGCCTATGTTGTTGAAATTAACGCCGGACAGATCGACTCCTGCCGCATACAAAAGGGGGACATTATTGTGAAATCACACTAAAACCGTTCGTGTGATCGAAACATGCTCAATATTTTTGAGAATTATTTGTAATTTTGCTCCAGATCAACCGGTTTATCGGCTTTATTTTCTTCAGCAGATGAAGCGTTTAAAGCTTTTTCCAACTCATCAACAGGTTTATTTTTTTCCGCTTTAGGTGTCGGATGAGCTTTTTTCTTCTGGACGTAATTTCCCATAAACTGCAGAGCATCTTCAATTTCTTCCGGTGTATTTTCTTCAGCTTCAACAGTTTTAACGGACTCTGCTTTTTTAGCCTCAGCATCGGCTTTCATTTTTTTAATTTTATCTTTGGCCAGTTTGGAACCTTCTTTAGCAACATCAACACTGTCTTTGAATTTTTCCTCCAGCATCTCTTTTAATGCCGGAAGCTTTTCGGCATTAAACACAGCCAAAACAAAAACCAATACTAAAAACCAACCGAAAAAGCCACCCATAATTCATTCTCCTCAATATGTTTAACGAATATTATTTAACACTTCTGTTGCGTCATAACAATAGTCGTAAGCTACAACATTTTTTGCATTTTCACAATATTTATTTTTGACATGTTCATATTTTACAAAATCATCATGTTTTGCAATAACGGATTTTACATTTTGCATACGTTCCGACGCTTCATCAGTCATCACGATGCCGCTTGCACACAACTCCTCATTCGCCGCATAATCCGCATTTCCCAAACAAACGACATCACATCCCGCCGCCACAGAACGTTGCGCTCTTTCCGTAATCGAACCTTTCAGTGCGTTCATCATAAGAGCGTCAGAAACCAACATGCCATCAAAACCGATTTCATCACGAATAATTTGCTGAATCACCGGCGCCGATAAAGTTGCCGGATTTTCGGCATCGATATCCGTTAACACAATATGCGCCAACATTCCCATCGGGGCATCATGCAACATTTTGAAAGGATAAAATTCATTTTGTAGTTGCTGTCGGTGTGTTTCAATGATCGGAAGATTCAAATGCGGATCAACCGTCGCCAGTCCATGTCCGGGCATATGCTTCACGCAAGGGCAAACACCATGTTTGATATATGTATCAACCATCACTCGCCCTAAACGAGCCACTTTTGATGCATCACCGGCAAAGCATCGGCCATTTAAAACGGCAGAAGTTTTTTCATGCATCACGTCGAGAACCGGCGCGAAATTAACATTAATCGCGCAAGACTTCAAATCATGTGCTGCCAAATAAGCGTGTCTGCGTGCCTGCGTAACTGTTGTTATGTCCGCCTGCGCCAGCAGTGGAACAAATTCGGATTGTACTAACCGTCTTACCCGCCCGCCTTCTTGATCAACGGCAATCAATACATCATCGCGGCCGACAATTTCTTTAATTTCACGTACTAAATTTTGAACCTGATGACGGCTTTCAATGTTGGCGCAACAACGAGAAAAAAGACACACGCCGAGCGGATTATATTTTTCAAACAGATGTTTTTCGTCATCCGACAGACTTGTTCCTTGACAAGATAAAAATGCCGGTAAGATTTTTTTCATCATCACCCCTTAACGTTCTTTAGCGATACAATCTGTCAGCCCTTTAGCCTTCAAGCGAGCGCAAGCATTCTGAGCTTCATTTTTGGAGGCAAACGAACCGGCGCGCAATTTATAAAATGTTCCTTGAGCGCCTAAATCAGCAGTTTGAATCTCGTGGGGATAAACTTTCAATTCACTGTATTTCGCCGTTAAATCATTCCATAGTTTTTCAACGGCGGTTTTGTTTTTGGAAGCAATAAATTGCAGTTGCCATGCACCGGCCTGCGGTGTTGGTTTTGTTGTTTCCACCTCCGGCTGTTTTGCCTCAGTTTCTTTCTTTGCCGTTTCTTTCTCGGTTTTAACATCTGCTGCTTGTTTTTCTTGAGCAGGAGCTAAGACATCTTCCGGTTTTTGCGGAATATTATTATCTGCGGTCTCAATCGTTTCAGCGGTTTTATCCGTCACCTCATCAACAATTTCATCAAGATTGGTTGCGTTTTCATTCAAATCTGCCACTTCCGGCACAATATCCGGCAATTTCGGCTGTTCAGGCGATGGTAACAGATTTTCGATGACTGTATTATCGACCTCTTTTTTCTCAACAATATTGTAAACATCTTTATCTTGATTGGGAATATCCATTCCGCCCGGATTTTCCGGCTTGATTTTAACAGAGGTTGACGGACGATGAATAACCGGAATTTCCTTATTATTTTCAACATATTGAGGGGATAAAACAAACCAACCGACCACACACGCCAAACCGATTCCGGCAATTGTACCCAGAAAATTATTGCGCGAATGAGCCATTTCTGTTCGGCGTTCTTCTATGGTTGCAATTTTCTGATTAGCCACCTTTTGTCTGAACTCATCTAAATAATCATCGTTTTTGTTGAAAAAATCTTGATACATTCCGTCTACCCTTTCATTAACTTTTTGCATTTTAACCGCTAATGTTTTAAAATCACTTAACAGACAAAAAAAAACTTTTATTTTGCTAAAATAGGTTTATAGTAAAAAAGCGAAAGGAAAAAGATGAAAATTGCCACGCTTAACATAAATTCCATCAATGCCAGATTAACGAATCTGATGTTTTGGCTGCAAAAATATCAACCGGATGTCATGCTCTTGCAAGAGATTAAGGCCGAATTTAACAATTTTCCTTTTTTCGATCTCAAAACGATTGGCTATGATGCGAAAGTACTTGGTCAAAAAAGCAATAACGGCGTTGCTGTTCTAAGCAAACATCCGATTATCGGGGCACAGGAAAATATCCCCGATTTTACTGATGAAAATGCACGCTATTTGGAAACCGAAATCAAAATCAACAATATATCCTACACCATTGCCTCTCTTTATGTACCGAACGGCAATCCGCCGCAAAACAACCCTTTGGATAAGTCACGCTACTTGTATAAACTGAATTGGCTGGATTCTTTTATAAGCCACGCTCAAAAACTTTTTTTAACCAAGGAAAATATCATTTTGGGCGGTGATTTCAACATCATTATGACCGACAATGATGTCTACAATCCGCACCTTTTCAACGGCGGCGTTTTAATGAATAAAGAGGTACAGAATAAATTGCAAGCTCTTTCTTTATGCGGATACCGCGATCTTTACAGAAATTGTTTTCCCGACAAAGCCGGATACACCTGTTGGGATTACATGGCCGGTTCTTTACAAAATGATCTCGGCATGAGAATCGATTATTTATTCACTTCCCCGTCAGTGTCGGACAGATGTCTGTCCTGCGGTGTTGACCGCGAATTCCGTCACATGGAAAAATCATCTGATCACACAATTTTATGGGCTGATTTTAAGGAATAATCATGAAAAAAATTTGTTGTTCAATTTTAATGCTTTTTTGCTTACCTTTTCCCGCTTTAGCCGACGAAACCGATCATTCTTCACTGTTTGAAGTCTTACAAACAATTGATAAACAATATATTTCCACCTTTGATGCGGCGGATTTAACTTATCACGGTTTGCAAGCCTTACACGACTTGGATACAGACATCAGCATAACCAAAGGAAGTGATCGATTCTATATGTATCATCATAGGCAGATTTATAAGATCTTCCCTTTTCCTGATGATAATCGCAATTGGGAAGAATGGAGTCGTATTGTCTCTCAAATCATTGACAGCGCCAAAAAAATATCCCAAACAATTTCTCTGAAAGACTTTGAAGTACCGGATAAAATCAGCAAGAAAATGGTTGCTCGTTTGGATCCTTATTCTCATTTTTATTCCCGATTCGATTATCAGGATAATGAAGCGGAAAATTCAATTTATACCCTATACAGCGAACGCTTAATCGAGGGAAACATCTTATATTTGCGCGTACGGACTTTCAACACGCAGACAGCCGAACAGGTTAAACAATCGTTTAATAACCACCCAAACATCAAGGGGGTGATTTTGGATTTGAGAGGAAACAGCGGCGGCATTTTAAATGAGGCCTTAAAAGTTTGCGACATGTTGACGGATAACGAAATCATCACGTATACAGCCGGCCGCGATAATCGCAATATGCATTATTATACTTCCAATGAAGGTTCACTTTATGATGGTCCGCTGGTTATCTTGACCGATGGCGATACGGCATCGGCAGCCGAAGTCATCGCCGGCGGCCTGCAAGAACAATCGCGCGCGAAAATAATCGGCACACAAACATTCGGAAAAGGAACAATTCAAAATGTTATTCCGCTGCAAAACGGCGGAAAACTTGTTCTGACAACAGAACAATTCTTCACACCTTCCGGAAAAATTATTCATGCACATGGTATTCAACCGGATATCTGCGTCACGGAAGTTAAGGATGGCATCTGCGCACCGGAGCCTCGTCTCAGAATGGATGAAGATATTGAACAAGCCGTGAATTTATTAAAAAATCAAATTCGATAAAATGTTTTAACGGCTTTTTTACGTTTCAGCTTATTTACAAACTTAATGGAACGTTGTGCATTCTTTTTAATATCCTCTCTTTTATCCTCTTTTTCGCGGCGCAGCGCATCTTTTTTTATTGTCATCCCTTTCGCGGCGCTATACATTTTTTTTGTCATCGCTCAAGGTGCGCTGCGCGTCACCTTGTCCAGCGATCTCATCTTTGCGCAGCGCTATATTCATTTAATTTTATGATGCTTTGACCTCGTGAGTTCCACACTCGGAGGTGTGACTTTTTATTATTTTTCCGATAAAAAACTCTTGACTTTTGTTGTGGGGGGGGA
>JAFVEP010000055.1 GCA_017475935.1 Alphaproteobacteria bacterium | reverse complement strand
TATACGAGAAGTGGTGTAACATAAAATACCAGTATCGGAACAGAGAGTTTTGGTGCAAGGGTTATTATGTAGATACAGTAGGAAAGAATTCCGAAAAAATCACAGCATATATCAGAAATCAGCTAAAAGTAGACCAAGAGGACGAACAACTGACGATGGACTTAAACGACCCGTTTACGGGTAAGTAGTAACAAACTTGCGTCAGTCAGATATTTGAGTGCCCCGTTCAGGGGATGCCAGTGGTAAAGGCTTATAGCCGCATATGAAGAACCACGCGTTTTCACGCGTGGGTCCCCTTTACTGTTTCATTCTGGCCTTTTGAGTGTTAATACGCGAATTAAGTTCTCTTTCCTTATTATTGATACGCTCTAATACTTCAGCACGTTTCTTTTCCAATGCTTTGGTCGACTTTCCGGCAGCTTTAGCTTTAGCAATCTTTGCATCAATGCGAGAAAGCGTTTGGGATTGTTTGGCGTTTAATTTTGCTTCGACGGCCGTTTTTTTAGCCTGAAGAGTGGTTGCCGGATGAGCATCTTGCGCATAGCAGGTGGATGAAATAAGGCTTATCAAACCAATGATGAATAAAAGTTTTTTCATATGCATTCTCCTGTGTTGTTAACATAACATCGCTATCATAATTCAAGTAAAGATGTAAGTTTTTTTATTTTATGGTATTGACAGATGCAACGGAAAAATATACAGCATAAAACCAAGTGATCATAAGTAAAGGATAGCGTGTGTCGATAGAAAGTGAAATTTTCAAACGCAGTGTCTTTGATTTTGCCAAACTGGTTTCGTATGGGTTTTGCAGAACGCAAGACGGCTATGTTTATAAAGAAACATTCGGATCGGGTAAATTTGAAGCGCGTCTTTGGGTTCAGCCTGACGGAAAAGTACACGGAGATGTCTATGATTTAGACAGCGATGATGTTTTTCTTCCGCTCAGAATTGAAGAAATGAATGCCGGATTTGTCGGTACCGTACGTGAAGGTTATGTAAATATCCTTTGTCAAATACGGGATTTTTGTTGCGTTCAACAGTATTTTTTAACTAAACAAGCTAATCGAATTGCACAAAAATTGAAAGAAATATATGGCGATGATCCTTGCTTTTTGTGGGAAAAATTCAGCGGTTACGGCGTTTTTAAAAATCCTGAATCGGATAAATGGTATGCCTTGATTGCTAACCTTGATTTTAAGAAAATTAATCCGCAGCAATCCGGGGAAGTCGATATTATTAATCTTAAATCCGATGAACAAAAGATTCCTCTGTTATTAAAGAAAAATGGTTTTTATCCGGCATATCATATGAATAAAAAAACATGGATAACGGTCATTTTGAATGAAACGGTGACTGATGACGAACTTTTAGCTCTGATCAATGAAAGTCACCAATATAGCTTAAAGAAAAAAAAGATAGCCTGTCGGAGAACAGGCTATCGAAAATTATTCGGCAATGGTGATATTTCGTTTGCCGGCCAGAGATTCTTTAATAAACTCCAGCTGTTCCATCACCATCGGATTGTCTTTATATTTTTCACAGGCGAGAAGGACTCTTTCGGCAAAATTTCCTTCTTTACCTTTGAAAATATACATAAATGCACGGGTGCAAGATTTAATTGTGGCTTCGTCTATGCCGCTGCGGCTCATGCCGATCACGTTTAACCCGCGCAGTTTTGCCGGCATACCATTGGCAATGCCGAAAGGAATGATATCGCGTGCCACACCGGATACACCGCCGACCATGGCTTTGCGTCCGATATGAACAAATTGGTGAACGGCGCAATTTCCGCCCAAGATGACCCCATCACCCAAATGAACATGTCCACCGATAACGGCATTGTTGGTCATGATAACATTGTTACCGACAACACAATCATGGGCAATATGCGAGTTAATCATAAACATGCCGCCATCACCGACAACAGTGGTATAGTGTTCTTTCGGTGTGCCGGAGTGCATTGTAACGTTTTCACGGATGATGTTATTTTTCCCGATAATCAATTTTGCTTCCGGCTGAAATTCATTGCCATGATCCTGCGGACCGCAGCCCAATTTGGCTCCCGGAAAAACAATTGTTCCTTCACCGATAGTCGTATTACCGTAAACCGTGACTTGTCCCAGTAATTTAACATTTTCTCCGATTTTGGCTTGAGAGCTGATCCAGCACATAGGGCCGATTTCAGCAGAATCGGCAATCTGAGCGCCATCTTCAATAACAGCCGTTGCGTGAATTTTTGCCATTTTTATATTCCTTTTCTAAAATAGTCAACACACGTTAACAATAGAAAAGTTAAATAATGATTGCAACACACAAAAAGTTACATTTTATTTCCGCTGTAAAATGCAGATAAAAAATCCGTCTGTATTGGTGGTCAGTGGCGAAAATTTCATATATCGTTTCTCTGTGCTCGGATAGGGAGTTTCAAGTTTTCGTTCCCAAAGTTGCTGAATATCAACCGTTTCAAAGTTTGGATGCTGAGATAAAAACATCTCGATTTGCTCTTCGTTTTCTTCCGGCAGAACAGAGCATGTCATATAGATAATGCGTCCGTCATCTGTTAAGTGCTGAGAGGCAAATTCCAGAATTTCCGTCTGTGCTTTTTTAATGGTGTTCAGCTGATTAACGGTTAATCGATATTTTGCATCGGGCGAACGGCGCCACGTTCCGCTGCCGGAGCAGGGGGCATCTATGATGAAGCGATCAAACATATCTCCATCGGCCACTTTGTCAATCAGCTTAATATTCTTTACACCCAGCCGCTCAGCGCGTAAATTGAGATTAACCGTGCGTTTGGGATTTTTATCGTGTGCATAAATTTCTCCTTTGTTATGAAGAAGAACACCCAAAAGAAGGCTTTTTCCTCCGGCTCCGCAACAATAATCAATGATTTTTTGATCACAGCGGACATCGCATAAAATAGCTCCGATCTGGCAAGATTCATCTTGAACTTCAATTTCACCGTTTTGATAGGCTATGCAGTTTTGCAGATTGATTCTTTCGGCTGAGCGTAAACCGTAAGGTGAGTATGGCGTTAAGGAAAAAAACAATCCTTCTTTTTTTAATTTTTCTTTCATATCGCGTCTGTCAACGAAATTAGATCTTATATCTGCCGATGCTATTCCGTTCAAGCTTTCAATCAAACTCGGGTTATTTATTTTTTCATACAGCCACTGCGGACACTCTTTTTCGACATAATCCGGATAGCAATCTTGATTTAAGTTATTGAGCTTATTTTTTTCATCTTTAGTCAGCGGTTGCAAACCATATTGTGAGCCATCGGCAACAATATCGAAATCTTCATCTTTAAGATAAGTCAACAGAAGCATGCGCGGGTCACGCGAAGAACATTCGAAGGATAGTCGGCTGCGATGTCTGATAATATCCCATACGGCCGAAGTGATAAATTTGCGGTCTTTTGAACCGATATATTTGCGCTGACGCATATAATCTTTGATGATATTGTCGGCCGGATACTTATCTTTCATAACTTGCGATAAAATTTCTAAAACGGCCTGATATTTTGCACTGATCTGCATGATAACCTCCATAGAGGCAATATAAACAAAAAGGTTCGGAAAAACAATTAAATTTTCCGAACCTTTTAATTAAGTTTTGTTCAATGCCATCAACCTACAGTATCCGAGCGCTGATTTGCGTACCACCAGATTGCTGTACGTATTAGCCATGTTTCTGGCCATTGCAGAACGTTTGTCGTACTCCATGTTGCTCCAGTACATTTCCTTTTGCCATAAATCAGCCTGAATCCCGTAAGAACGAAGAATGATAGCGGCTCTGTTCAGCAAATTCATTCTTTCATGGGCAAGATCCAGCATCTTCATGGAAGGCAGAGTGACGCATACACTTGCGGTCGATTTTTCCTCAGCTTGTTTATAAGCCTCATCCCAAGTACAGGGAGAAGATGACTGACGGATTGAAACGAACATGTCTTTGTCAAGTTGCAGTCCCCAAATTTGGTTGCTGCGCGGGAGCAAAAGATCCTGTTTGATTTCAAATCGATCGATTCTGTTCCAATAAATCAGAGGTAAACCAACCACGATGAACGGCGGTTGCTTCGTGTTTAGCGAAACTTTTCTGACGAGACCGGCCGAAAAATCTCGTTCAAGCGAATCCGTGTATCCGGTGCTGAAATCAAGGGCGGTTGCCAATGTTTCATCACAAGATTGATCACTCCAATAATAGCCGTCTTGCCAGTAATCTGCATCAATGTTACAGCTTTTCAGAACGGCAATCGTATTATTGAATGCCTGTTTAAACAAGTACGCATTGTGCAGTTCTTCGACAGATGGAAGCCTTGATTTGACTTTCGGATCATCTGTTTCTGAGATTGATGTCCAACTGCCGGCAGGATCATGAGTCTTCTTGTAGACAACACCTTGAATCGCAATTCCCCATATGTGATGGCGGTAACGTAAATCAAGATAAGGCCGAAGCACAAGTTTTCCGGTTAGCATATGATATGCTATTTGGCATGGCGCATCAATTGAGCGGACAGAAGTGTTATTTTCCATAAGTAATTGTATTAATGATTAGTAATTGTCGCTATTGTAACATAAAATATTTTTTTGTCAACATTTGAGTCGCATATATTATTTTTAAGACGAAAATAATAATATCAGAGAAAATGCAAAAACCGCCGAACAAGTCGACGGTTTTCTTTTGTAAAACAAAAACACCCCGCAGGGTGTTCTTATTGGCGGAGAGGCAGAGATTCGAACTCTGGGAGGGATCGCTCCCTCGACGGTTTTCAAGACCGCTGCATTAAACCACTCTGCCACCTCTACATACTGTTTTGTGTCACAGTCCAAGGGTGGAAAACCGTATTTCGAAACTTCGTTTCGACGACGGTATTGCTTAGCTCGCCAATCAAAGAATT
>JAFVEP010000054.1 GCA_017475935.1 Alphaproteobacteria bacterium | reverse complement strand
GCTTAAACGTTCATCGATTATTGATTGATATTTTTCTTTTTCTTCTTGATTTTTCATAGAGTTAGCTCCTGTATATGCTAACTCTAACTGTTCCGTTTTAATTGTGCAAAAGGTGTTCCATTTTAAATGTGCAAACACAAAATATTTAAAAAATATTGACATATATGCAAAAAGTTCGTATTCTTTTTCGCAGATATATGGAATAGACGCTTGTTTTTTCCGGTACGAGGCCAAAGATATCAAAATGGCAAATTCAAAGACGACGTTTAACGGTAGTTTTGAAGGTGGAAATGGTACTGTCAATATCGGTAATGCGGCGGAATTGAATTTAAATAACACAATGAGTGCGCAGAAAGTCAGCTTTACGGATGCAGCACAGGTCAACTTAGGCATGTATGAACCGGAAAACGGTGATAAGAGTTACGGCGGTTTGAATTTGATCAGCTTAACGAGCGGCAGCGGCATGGGTTGTCGGCGTGGCCAATGGTGCAAGCTATACGGTTCATGGTAAGAGATTGCCGCGGTTCGGCGTTGAATTCAATGCGGGATTAACAGCAGAGTTGACGGATCGTTTGTCGGCGAATGTCAACTATCTGGGCGCTTATCGTGATGATTATCAAGATCACACGGGGCTGATTGGATTGAAGTACATCTTCTAAAAAGAGACTGTTACAACAAAAAAAAGGCATCAAACGATGCCTTTTTTTGTACTATCGTGTTAATCATTGAGATCAACGCGCAGGATGTACCCCAGTGCTTCGGGCAAACTTTCAGTTGAAAATTCGGCTTCCAGTGTATCTTGATCAATAATGGCATACATGCCCTTTTTCTGATCATAACCTAAGAAGTACATGTCATCTTTGCCCAAAACCAGCCAACTGGCTGCCTGATGGCGGAAGAATGATAGATTGTACTCAACCAGATCACGATACACATTGTGTCCTTTGCTTTCAGCACCGAAAACCTCAGCATCATCATTGGAAAAACCATTGCATTGCATCAACAGATTGGCAAAATCAATAGGGATTTCCGGCAGATTGTTTTGCTTAAGTTTCATGTTGCACATTTTAATTTGCGCTAACGTTGCCGGTAGATTGTAACCGACATGTGTTTTTAGTGTTTCAATCATAATTTTAGTATCCATAATTATTTCCTTTATGTTTCTGTGACAGGCGTCCGCCTTTAAATTTCAGACCTTTATTATTGAAGCGATCGTTGTTTCTGTTTTGCTGTTGGTTTTTGTAGTAACTTTGTGCTTTAGCATGTTTAGTTGCTTCTTGAGAATGCTTTTGTAAATATTCTTTATCATAAATAAAATTATGAAAACCAACCATACATTTTACACCTTCCGGCGGTTGGATGCGATAGATATATTTTTCATCCAGCTCGCGATTGTAGAAAATATCATTGCGCGGTCTGTCTTCAACAAGGTCATGTTCCAGCGCATGCATGGCATCGTGTTGAGGATGGCGCACAATAAAGCACATATTTTCATAGTTGTTGACATTCATAAAACTTTTTGAGCCGTCTTCTTCCAAAGCAGAGCAATCTTTAATGTTAACAATATGGTGAACATCAACAACCGGTTGATCTTTCCATTCTTCTTTCCATATAGGATTTCCTTGTTCATCGCGAATTTTGGTTAAATCTGTCAATCCTCGCTTCATGGCAGCAACTAAAGCATCCACGTAGTCTCGGCGTACCCCCCCGCACGAGAGGAGGCTGTGCCGAAATTCTTTTTCATTTTCATTGATAAAACGCTTGGTGTGCCGTGCTTTATAACTTTCCGAAAAAACTTTTGCACTGTCACGACCTCGGCCACGGAATTGTTCATTGATGATAAAACACAAATCTTTAGCTCCTATCTCGCTTAATTTTTCCGGCGGAATGCCATACGTTGCCAATCCTTTCTTGACGGCATCTTCAATTTCGGCAAATTCGGGAACTTGTTTAAAAACATTCCATGCCGTAGAGTAAGAGAGATCATAGTCTTCACTTTTGTATGGCTGACGTTGTAGCGGATTATTTTTCATATTGCGAAATAAAGGTGAAAGTTCATATTCATTCGGTCTGTCAACATAACCATTAAAAGCCATGCGGGCAACTAACTTTTTATCTCTAGATACAGGGCTTGCTTTATAGCAATGCAATTCAAGATTGTTTTTTTCCAAAACTTGAGCCAGCGCATCTTCGTCTTCTTGACTTCTTGTTCTTAAAAAATCAAAACATGCTTCGGTGATTTCTTGATAGGCCTGAGCATCTGAAGGCTTTTTTTCATCAGCATTTTGGGTAAACAGAAGCGTGTTGCGCTCTTTTAAATGCGCAATACGAAGCAATTTTTCATTTCTTTTATCCTCTGTTTCTCCCACAATACCTTGGGCTAAAGGTCTATTTACATCTAAAAGATTAGGCATTACTCGCTCCATTTTGTCCAATTATAGCAAAGAAATAAACAAAATTCAAGATTTATTTTTCATCGGATGTGCAATCGTCAAGGTAATAGATGTGGAGCATAGTGACCGGTTTAATATCAGTGGCAGAAAAGACTCGCCGTCTGATTTGTCCGCGAATAAAATCTTCAATTTGTGCTCTGTTTTCTGTGACCAGAAGCTTTTCACTGATGAGCGGACGTACCTTTTGCAATATTTCATCAATTAAATTCATCCAATCTTCTTCGTTGAGAATATCGATTGATGTGACGTTGATGTCGAGAAGCTGTTTGTCTTTGATGACCGCACTGATGTACATGGAGCAGTTAAAAGCAATTCGTCGACGGTTTTTGATCACTTGTGAGGACAGGGAAACGGCGTGCGACCGATCCCATCCGAGAACATCGGTGATCACAGTGTCTTCAAGATGGATGTGGTTATTCTGAAGCAGGCAGACATCGCCGTTGCGTGCCGAAAAAACCTCTTTGATTCCGCATGCCGACGCAAAACGCTTGTGTTCGCGGATGAACCTTTTATCGCCGTGAACCGGAAGCACAATGGCCGGTTTTATCAGATCATACATCTTCTTAAGGTCTTCTTTGCAAGCATGTCCGGTGGCATGGACTAAATCTGTTTCATTGGTAATGATTGTCGCGCCCAAATCATGCATTTTTTCCTGCATGCGTTCAACTTTTTCTTCATTGCCGGGGATGAGTTTGGAAGAAAAAATAACCGTATCGGACTTATCGAGTTTGACGTATTTGCTCTCGCCGTTGGCAATCAGGCTCATGGCACTGCGATAGTTAGCTTGTGAGCCCGTGCAGATATATAAGGCTTTATCTGCTGGAATATCTTTTCCGGCTTCAATGGTGCAGGCCTGTGCGCCGGTGTTTAAATAACCGCATTCTTTGGCGATTTTGACGCATGTGGCTAGAGAGCGTCCCAGTAAAACCGGCGTTCGTCCCGCGGCTTCTGCGGCTAGCATTAAACTTTCGAGGCGCATCATATTGGATGCAAAACAAGTCACGATAATGCCCCCTTCAATGGTTGGAATAAGCCGGATTAAGTTTTTGCGCACATCTGCTTCCGTTGGCGTTTTTTGATCTAACATAACATTCGTCGAATCGCATACAAACAATGAAACCCCTTCATCGGCGAATTTCTGCAGGGCCGCATAATCAGTCGGAAGCATAGACAAAGCCTCGTCATCGAAACGCCAATCGGTGGCGTGTAAAACGTTGCCGTATCGGGTACGAATAGCCAATGCACAAGTCTGCGGTACGGAATGAGCCACAGGGATAAATTCAACGTTGAAGTTCGGTAAAATAACATTTCGGCTTTGATTCACCGAAATCAGCGGAACTTGATCGGCCATTTTGAATTCATTTAAGCGTTCTTTGATTAAACCGATTGTGAAGTCCATAGCATAAACCGGACATTTCAGATGCGGCCATATCTGTGCGATAGCCCCCAAATGGTCTTCATGTGCATGCGTAATGAATAGGCCTAAAATATCTTCTTGATGTTCATCAAAAAAATCCGGTGAGGCGTAAGCCATCTCCATTCCCGGGTAATCCAGTAAAAAGCCGTAGCCGACATCAACGACAATCATTTTTCCGTTGACGGCATAAACATACATATTCATGCCAATATCATCAGCGCCGCCCAGCGGCAAAAAGTAAATACCTTCCTTTGTTAAATCTGCCATGTTTACCTATCCGTAAAAATTTCACCTGCTGTGATCGTGATTACACCTGTATTTGTTTTTAACAATAAAAAACCGTTATTGTCAATATCCGTAAAAACTCCCTCTACATTTTGGTTTTCAAGTCTGACCTTGATTGTTCGGCCGAGATCGGGGGCGTGACTCAACCATGAATTTTTTACACTTGCAAAACCGGCGGTATGCCACATATCTATATTTTTTGTAAAAGTATGCAAAAATTTTTGCAAAAATATCGGGGCCGAAGTATCAATTTCGTGGTCCATCAATGAGGTTGCTTTATAGGTGCAATCAGTCAACTCCGGAGCTTGTTTGATATTCACACCGATTCCGATAATCCAATAATCTTGCTCAGCCTTTTCAATTAATATACCGCTGATTTTGGCTTTATTCAAGAGAACATCATTCGGCCATTTTAAAGTAACTTCGGCATTTTGATCGTAAGATGTTATTGTTTGCAAAAGACTTAGTGAGGTCAGTAAAACAATGGCTCCCAAGTCTTGAAGCGAAAATTCAAAAGCCAGAGAACAAAATAAATTTCCTTCCTGACTGATCCAGTGATGGCCGCGCCGCCCGCGTCCTTTGGTCTGTTTTCGGGCGGAAACAACGTAAAAATGACCGCCTTCACGGCAAAGCTCTTTGGCTTTGTCATTGGTGCTTGTAACCTCGTCAAAACAAAAAAGTTCCCATGGCTGTATTTTATCCAAGGGCTGCCTCCATCATAAAATTTAAATTTTCCAAAAGATAGTGCGGCTTTAACACGATCAGAAACATGAAAACAACCTGAATACACAGCAAGGCATAGATCCCCCAATCGGCTCTGTCAAAGGCACTCTGTTTTGTTTCAAAATAAAAGGTCTTAACGATCTGCAGATAGGCGTAGGCGATGAAAAACATCATCGTTAAAAGATAAACGATTTGATAATAGTGTCCGTGCATGGAAAGATTGTTGAGTACGGAAAAAATGCTTAAAAATCCGGGAAGAGGGGGAAATCCCAAAAGAGAAAATAAAAATACGGTAAATAAAGCCGAGACATATGGTCGCTTTGTTGATGCGCCGGAAAATTCGTTGAGCATGAAAAGATATTCTCCTTTTATTTTTAAACTGAAAAGGCAGACGCATATGCCATACATTGCCAGAAGATATAAAATTAAACAGACAAAGGCAGCATCGGCGGAATCCGGTGTAAAATACTGCAACATTAAAAATATGATTCCCCATTGGTATACCGCGCTGTATGCCATGATTTTGCGGATATTTTGCCCGCTGCATGTTCCGATGGCGCCGACAGCAACAGAAAGTAGCGCGATTGTAATGTAAAAAAGATGAAATTCATTGATCAAAGGGGATAGCATTTTCATGTTTAAACGAATGAAACCAGCCCAGTATGCAGCTGTCGGAACCAGCATAAAATAGGCAAAAACCGGAAGCATAACTTTTCCGAGTGTTTCCGTTAAGCAAAAATGCATCGGGGCTAAACCGATCATGAAGATAAAACCGAGGATAAACATCGCCGAAGCTGTAAATGTGATGGCGTCTTGCTGTTGTGTATCCAGGTAAGCCAAAATAGCGGTATAATCAAATGAATTACTCAAATAATAAAGTAAAAAGGCGGCAATACACATTAAAGTCACAAAGCATATTGATGATATAAGATAAACGCGGACATTGATAGACAGGTCTTTTTTGTTTTCCGCATTTTTCATCATCAAAAAATTGCTGAAGAGAAGGAGCAACGATGATCCGAGTGTGAGCAGAATATTGTGGGAAATAATCAGCAGATCAGCGGCTAAAACCGAAGTTATTAAGCAATAGCAGTATTTATGTCCGGAGATTTTCATGTTGGAAAACCACTTGCGGGATAAATATAAAACAGCCAGTGCGCTGGTATAAGTTATGATTTGAAAAACTAAGGTGAATTTGTTGGCTGAAGTTAAACCGGTGATCATCGGACGGTTGTAGAAAATGACAGCTAAAAACAAACTGAGACTTAAAATATTGCGGCATATTTTAAAGCACCGCATTTGCTCGTCATTTTCAAATTCGGTGGCCGAAAATAACATTAAACCGACCAGAAGAACCAATAAAGGAGATAAATATATAAAACTTTCGATCATGTCAATTTCCTATATAACAAACCACATCGGGTCGAAAAATGATAAGAACAGAATAACAATAATGCCCAAGAAAAAGAGAAATTCTCTTTGTGTAAGATCAGAGATGTTCTCGGAAAATTGAATATGTTTTTGTAAATCGCGCATAAAATAAAGCTCGTAGAGCAGCGAAAGGCTGATAACCGTAATGACAGCCATGACCGTCAGACCGACAACGGAGCTTAAGTTGAATAAAGATGAAATAATGATAAAATTATTCCAAAACATTGAGGAAACAGGTAATCCGATCGCGACCAGTACAAAAAATGAAAATATTTTGGACAGCCGCGGCATATATGCCAGAATTCCTTTATATTCACATTTTTTGTTTTCACATTCATTTTCCAATTTGAAATCCAAAACAACCAGAGAAGCGTTGACAATCAAGAAAATAAACAGCGAATAAGCCATGTTCATTTTCAGCGTTTCACCAAGCAAAATGGAGGAAAGAAGAATAACCGTCAACAAAAACAGGAGATAATAAACCGTCATGTAAGAAAACAGCTTATATAAAAAGTCTTTATGGACTACGCCGATTTAAACAATAAAAAACATCGTTATCAAGCAAAAAACCGTGACAATCGGAATATAAGCCAACATGCTGTCGGCAACGGCAACCTGCCAAAATCGTGCGAACCCGTATAATCCGGTCAACGGAATGAGATTGGCCATAATATAAACCAAAGGATTGCGGATTCCGGCGCTGATAGCGCAAATCCATGAGTGAAACGGCCATACCGGTATGCGTGAAGCAAAAGCTAAGCAGACAAAGCCCCAAACCAATAAACCGACGTGCTTAGGCATTTTAACAAAAGCAATTTCATGAAGCTGAATGTTGCCATGATAGAATTTGTACGTAATCAGCATAGATATAAGCAAAAACAGAATACCGGCCATGTTAATCAGGAAAAACAGATATAAAGACAATGATTTTCGGTAACGTCCGTAAGATCCGATCAACATGAACAGCGGAATGAGCATGGCAGCGAAAAAAACGTAAAAAGAAATCATGTCATCAGCCGTTAAAAAACCGGTGATTGTCCACAAAAAATAAAGGAATAGGACAAAAAGTGAGCGGTTTTTACGTTCGTGGGCCGGTAAGCCGATTAAACCGATTAAAAGTGAAAGATAGATGCCGAATAATAAGAGAAGAGCAAACGGATCAATACCGAAAGACAGAGTGATGTTCATCGTTTCAAGCCACGGAACCTGATGCACAAATTGAACCGCTCCGGATGATATGTCGATGGCGGCAAATAACTTTAGGATGATTAAAATACCGGTTCCCATCGTCAAAAGAGTAACATTGTAGGCGTTGCTTTCATTTTGTCGTGAGGTTAGCGCAAATATATTGCCAAAGAGAGGCAGAAGTACAAGGATAAACAACATACTATACATTGCCGATCTCCCCGTTTAAGAAAGAGCTCCACAACAGCAAACAAGTAAAAATGATCACAATCAGAGCGCCGATAAGACCGTTGCTGTGCGCTCTGCGGAATAACCTCAAACAACTTCGTGCAAAAGTAATAATTAAACCGAGGATCAATTTTTCTACCAACATGCGATCTACCCATAACCATAACAATCTTCCGCACAGTTTAATCGGCCTAATCAGTATGTATTTATATAATGCACTGACCGCATCGGTTTGATTGTCTTGAACGGAAAATTTTAACGGATGTTTGACGGGAATAATGCATATCAATAAAAAGACCAGAGGAAATATCCATGCTATAAGATCGGTTGTCATCAGATCTTTACTCAGAACCACTGCTAGTGATGTAAGGAACAGCGATGGCAAGAATTTACCGGATTGCCGGGCGGAAAATGTTTTTTGCTGCAAAGTCCATAAGATGCGCCGGCAGAACAACGCCGACAGAATCACAAAAATCGGACCGAATCCCCATATATAATAACGGTTGCTGTTATTATATATAGCCGTTAATGTTCCGGCCATGGCCGCAACGGATGCGGTCAGAATGCAGACGGCTGCGATAACAGAGCTTTTGTTGCCGATTTTTTTTTCGCTCAGTGAGGACAGAAGGTTAGGGCGATTCATATGGAAATAAATAAGGTAAAAACACCCGAAAACAACAAAATTTTGCAACAGTAAAAAGTTGATCCGCTTATCCCATATAAAACCATTGAAACTGAGCAAAAGAATCAATAGTGCCCAGAAGGCTGTTTGCAGGCCGATGAGTTTGCTTTTGATGTTATCAAGACGGCAAAAGTTCCAAAACCCAAAGGCAATCGTGGTCACACACTCAAATTTTAAAAACGGAATAAAGTAGGGTGAAGCTTGCCACAGAAGATGGAATTTTAAGAGTAAAATCAAAGCGCTGATCGGGGCTGATAAAAATAATATGCATTGCAGGCGGTGCATGCGTACATTTTTTAGATCAGCCAAAGATAGGTGGAATAAAAAGAATCCCGTTTTGATAAAAACGCAGGTCAGGCCGAGCAAGGCAATTTCATTGATATGAAATCCTGTTTTTTTGTACATTAAAATTTGCCGCAAATCCAGAGAATCGACTTTACAGTTGATCATGGCCAAAATCGTGAAAAGCATCATGTCGGCGGCAAAATTCATTAAAGCGAATCGCCGATACGCACTCCAATTGCGGATGAGAAAAAGCGCAAGTATGTCAATAATAAAGACGGCGGAAAGCAACTGTACGAAGTTATTGCTGGTGATCATAACAATAAGCGCCGCCAAGTTAAAACATAGCACGGAGTTATATTGACTGCGCCGTTCTTCGTACTTAAAGAGTTGATTGAAAAATACGGCCGACAGCGTCATGACGAAAAAAGGAAAAATTAATTCATAATTGTGAAGATTCGAAATGATGTCAATTTTAATATCACCGCCGGGGGAGCTGTTCCACACAAAAGAAAAAGTATGATTAATGCCGGTAACCATATCTTCATAAAAATGCGCAAAAACAGCACAAAGCGATGCCAACATCACAAAAGATAAAATTTTATCGTATTTTGTGCTGACTTTAGCATAACCAATCGTGCCGATGAAAAAAAGGAGCAACGTTGTGTATGCAATCATCTAAGGTCACCGAACTTCAGAAAATTTGAGTTTGTTTAAATCTTCCACAATGCGTACCGGAATCATATATTCACGGGCAACTTCTTGTCCGTCGATTTCAACAATTAGAATTTCCTTGACGGATTTCAGCGGAACGCGAGCCGGCTCTTCAATGTTGCGCAGTATAAAAGGTTTTTTCTGGGTGCGATAAAATAAAGCTCTGGAGCCGCCATCATACACAAAACGCGGATTCTCCGGTCCACCGTCAGAAGAATCGACCATCATCATAATTTCACCCTTGGCATTTTGATAAATTTTGCAAAAAATCTCACTCATGAAGCACCTCTTTGCCTTTTTGCTTTTATGAAATAATAAAATTGTTCACATTTTTAACAATGCGCACCGGAACAATATATTCTCTTTCAACGTCATCGTCTTCAATTTCAACAACCAGAACTTCAGAAACGGACTTGAGCGGAATGCGAGCGCCGGATTCTATATTTCTGAAAGCAATCGAATTTTCTTTTGAGCGATAAAGCAGAGCCAAATCACCGCCGTCATAGAAAAAACGCGGCTCTTCCGGACCACCGGTGCGACTTTCGATCAAGATCATGATTTCCCCTTGAGCATTTTGCAAAATGCTGTAGTGGCCTTTTTGCCCTATTTCATTACTTATAGTCATTCATAACCTCACGATAACAAATCTACATTTTGGCTCAAGATAACACATAAATATTAAGAAATAAACACATATTTCAATTTTTTTAACTTTTTTTATTTTTTTTGTTGACTTAAAGGATTTTATCTTTTATAAGCATAACCTGTTAAGCGAGTTCGTAGCTCAGTCGGTAGAGCATTTGACTTTTAATCAAAGGGTCGCGGGTTCGAATCCCACCGAGCTCACCAACAAAAGAGGGTCGCCTTAGGGCGGCCTTTTTTTTGTTGGAATGAGCAGTGAGGAGAAGAAACCGCGAGAAGCGGGTTTGACCGCAAGCGAAAGGCACACGGGGGTGTGCCGGTCGGCGAAGCAGATGAGCGCAGAGGCGGCGAAGCCAATCCCACCGTAGCATTACGGTGTAAATTGAATGACAACAATTTCCGGCCGGCAATTGAAGCGCAAAGGTAGCAGACTGGTTCCGAGGCCTTTGCTGACAATCATATTTTTCTGTGGCTCGCGAATGAAACCATAACGATATCTTTGACCATAATTTGATGCCACCAGCGGTGCGCCGACAAAGGGAATGACAATCTGTCCGCCGTGCGTGTGGCCGGCAAGCATCAGATCGATGGTTTTGATGTCAGGGAACAAATCGGGCGAATGCGACAGCAAAATGGTTGGCGAGGTTGCATCCGATAAGGCTTTATCTATATCCGGTTTATCGGTGGAGAGATCGCTGACTCCGGCTATGGTTATGTTCAAGTCATACACAGGTATGGTCACGTTTTGATTATCCAGAACGATAATGTTTGAGTGGGAAAATGCATCCAAAACTTCTTGCTTGCCGTAGTAATTGTCATGATTGCCCAATACGGCAAAAATGCCATATTTATTTTTAAGTGTCGAGAGCTTTTCAACAATTTTTTGAATCGGCGCAGATGATTGCCTTTGATGACCTTTAACATAATCACCGCCCAAAAATATCAAGTCGGCATTTTCTTGATTTATTTTTTCGACAATATGATTAAATCGGTGTTCTTCAAAACGCGACGGACCGATATGTAAATCTGAAACAAACACGATTTTTAAATTCGGAATGTGCGGATTGTGGACATTATATCGTGTAATGTCTAAGGAATATGGCTCAATAACGGTTGCATACAATAACAGAAATATTCCGAAGAAAAAACATATAAAGATTGCAGAGAGAAAATGAGACATGATATTTTCTGTTTGTTTGTTGATTAACTTAATGATATATAAAGTAAATGGAGTTAAAATTCAAGGAAATTTTATGGGATTAAAAGATGAAAAAATTACAGCGTTTGTTTTTTGTTTGATTTTTTGTGTGTTTCGCTTTTGGCATCGCCAAAGTACAGGCGGAATCAACGAATACGCCGCCGAAAGAGTGGAATTTGTATATTGAAAATTTAAAGCGGGAAATGAAATCTCGTGGGATTTCGCAGAAAACAATCGATAAAGCTTATAAAGGCAAAAACTATTATCATGTGGCGCCGAAAGTTGTGCAACAAGATAAAAAACAGGCCGAATTTGTGATGACGACATGCACATACGTTAATCGCCTTGTGACGAAAGAACGTGTTGAAACAGCACGCAAAAAATATAAAGAGTGGCAGAAAAAATATAAAAAAATCGAACAGAAATATAACGTTCCCTTTAACTACATTATCGCTTTTTGGGGTGTGGAAACAAATTTCGGGCAAAATAAAGGTAAATTTCATCTGATAGACAGTCTGACAAATTTAAGCTATAAGAATCGGCGCGCCAAGTTTTTCAAAAATGAGCTGTTTAATGTCTTGAAAATTATGGATAAAACAAACCTGAACGAAGAAAAAATGCTTGGTTCGTGGGCCGGTGCAATGGGGCATTTTCAATTCATGCCGTCAACATACAACAACTATGCCGTCGATTATGACGGAGATCATGTTCCGGATATATGGGATTCGCTTCCGGATGCTATCGCTTCGGCTGAAAATTACTTAACCAAACTCGGTTGGAAAAAGAATGAAGGTTGGGGCGTCAGAGTTCAACTTCCGTGGAATTTTGATTTTGCCGAAGCCGGTCGTCAAACCACCAAAACCATTGCTGAGTGGAAAGATAAAGGCGTGAAAACATTTAACGGTAATAACCTTCCGTTTGATAATGAAATTAAAGCATCGGTTATTTTACCTGACGGGCGCAAAGGTCCGGCGTTTGTGGTGTTAAGTAATTTCAAGAGGGTCATGATTTGGAACAGATCTGACAATTATGCCGTGGCGGTGGTGACTTTGGCAGATTATATCGCACATCCGGATCGTCGGTGGACGCCGATGACGGCTCATGAGCAATATACGATGAACAGTGACGAGATTCAGCTGATCCAAAAGTTTTATAATCAACAACATCGCCATCAGATTAAAGCCGACGGCAAATTGGGACCGGAAACAAGAAAAGCCGTTAAAGTGTTGCAGAAAAAAGCCAAGCTTCCTGAAGACGGGTATCCGGATTATCGCCTTTTAAACAAAATTAAAAACTATAATCGTCAGATCGGTTTTTCGGCACCGTTACCGACGAAAAAACAGAAAAAGAAATAAGTATAACTGTGTAAAAAAACTTGCTTGACCATCAAAAACAGGATAGTCTATTGCAGATACGTTAAATTTGTTAAGAGAGAGAAAATGAACGGTATGAAGCCTTTTTTTCTGTTGTTTGGGATGATGCTTCTGCTCACATCATGTTCAACAGGGACACCGGAGTTGTCAGGATTGTCACCGCAGGCACAAGCGGAGGCAATTAAACATTACGGGGGCATTTATAAAGTCGGAAATCCATATAAAATCGGTTCACAATGGTATTATCCGAAAGAAGATTACAGCTATGTTGAAGAAGGTATGGCTTCTTGGTATGGTGAAGATTTTAACGGTAAAATGACAGCGAACGGCGAACGTTATAACATGAATACGCTGACGGCTGCTCACCGAACACTTCCGTTGCCGAGTATTGTGAAAGTAACCAATTTGCAAAACGGCCGTTCCATCGTGGTGAGAGTGAATGACCGAGGTCCTTATGTTAAAAACAGGATCATTGATCTGTCTAAACATGGGGCGCAACTGCTCGGGTATATGGGGCAGGGAACTACACGTGTCAGAGTCGAAGTTATGGCCAAAGAAAGTAAAGCACTCAAGCTTGCCATGCTCAATGAACCGGCGGAACAAAAAGAAAAAGCATATGCCGCGGCGGCTCAGTCTGTTCCGGCACATTCTCTTTATGAAACAAATGATGAGAGAAAGAAAGTTTCACAGCAAGAGGAAGAAAAACTTGCCGTATATGCTCAGGCCGGCGATAAAACATATCAAAGCGGCACACTCCCGTTGCAGATCAATATTCCTGAGCAGGCGGCATATGGCAGCGCAGCCTCGGCAGACGGGACTCAGAAAAGCGGTGCATTGGGGGTGATCGGCAGTCCGGAACCTATTGCCCGTACAGCCTCTTCGCATTCGGCTGATACTTACCACTATATGAACGGATACTATTACATACACGCCGGTTCATTCAGACAATATGATCTGGCCCATAAATTGATGGTGCGCTTAAAAGAATACGGTGAGAGCCATATTTCTAATGTTGATGTCGGCGGTACCTCTTATTACAGAGTATCCGTCGGCCCTTATAACTATGTTGAAGAAGCCAAAGTGGCGCAAGCTAAGCTGAAATATTACGGCATAAATGATACAAGAATTGAAAAGAAATAGGAGAATGATAATGAATAAATTTTCTGCGGCAGTATTACTCGGATCGGTCTTTTTTTGTTTTGATGCACTGGCATATGAAACTTCTGCACGTAACGCGATCTTAATGGATTTTGATACCGGTGAATATTTGTATGAAAAAAACATCAAAGAAAGCGTGCCGCCGGCATCGATGAGCAAATTGATGACGGTTTATATTCTGATGAGCAAAATCAAAGACGGCAGCATTAAACTGGATGATACATTTTCTGTCAGTGAGAATGCGTGGCGTAAGGGTGGTGCGGCAACCGGCGGATCGACAATGTTCTTATCTATCGGCGATAACGTCAGTGTGGAAAATTTAATCAAAGGTATTGTGATCCAGTCCGGCAACGATGCGTGTATTACAGTGGCCGAAAATATTTCCGGATCGGAAGAAGACTTTGCCATCCTGATGAATAAAACTGCTAAAAAACTCGGTCTGGAAAACAGCAGCTTTGCCAATTCAACTGGCTTGCCGCATCCGGATCAGAAAATGTCTATGGAAGATTTAGCCATCCTATCCAGACACATTATTAAAGAATTTCCGGATTTGTATCATTACTTTAAAGAAAAAGAGTTTACCTATAACAATATTAAACAAGGTAATCGCAATCCGCTTCTTTATACGATGGATGGCGCCGATGGTTTGAAAACCGGACACACGGAAGAAGCCGGATTTTGTCTTGATGCCTCGGCAACAAAGGGAAATCGCCGTTTGATTGAAGTGATGAGCGGTATGAACAGCAATAAAGAACGTTCCGAAGAGGCGGAAAGACTGATGAATTGGGGGTTTCGTGAATTCGGTAACTATCTTTTATTCCGCAAACAGCAAGTTATATCAGATGTCGCTGTTTGGTACGGAAAAGATAAAAAAGTTGATTTGATCGTTGCTGATGATGTTTTGAAAACAATTCATTTAAGCCAGATTGATCATGTTAAGACAACCGTTGAATTTGATGAACCGGTTAAAGCACCGATTGAAGCGGGACAGCAACTTGGTACGCTGAAAATTGAAATCAAAGGACAAAATGCCATATCTGTTCCGTTGGTTGCTGCTAAAAATGTGGAAAAAGTCGGATTGCTCGGTCGTTTTTGGGCAAACATAAAATATTTTATTTTCGGTGCAAAATAATGGCGGGGAAATTTATCACTTTTGAAGGCGGTGAAGGTTGCGGCAAGTCCACGCAGATGCAGTTGCTTGCCCGATATTTGCGTCGTCAGGGGATAAATACCGTTGAAACCAAAGAACCCGGCGGAACACAAGAAGGCCAAATATTAAGGCAGCTTCTGGTGACCGGTGATAAAGATAAATTTGATCCGATTGCGGAGGTGTTGCTGTACTATGCAGACAGGCGCAACCATTTGACTAAAGTTGTATGGCCGGCGCTTCAAGAAAATCAGTGGGTTTTGAGTGATCGTTATGCGGACTCGACCGAAGCCTATCAGTATTACGGATATGATCGCAGAATAAATTATCAAACCTTACAGGATCTGTATCAGATTGTTGCCGGAGATTTTAAGCCGGATTTGACTTTTATCTTGGATATTGAACCGGAAGTCGGTATGCGGCGTTCTTTGCAAAAAGCCGAAGGTATGAAAGTGAAAGAATTGCGTTTCGAAAGCCGGCAAATGGAATTTCATCATAATCTGCGCCGCGGATTTTTGGAAATTGCGCGGCGAGAGCCGAACAGATGTGTCGTCTTAAATGCCGATACAAACATTGATGATTTACATCAGCAGATTGTTGAAGTTGTTACCAAGAGATGGAAAGCTGATGAGTGATATGGATTTTTTACCGCACAAGAATAGCTATTTGCTCGGGCATTCGGAAGCTGAGAGTTTGTTTTTGCGTGCGTGGAAAAATAATACTGTGCATCATGCGTGGATTATCTTTGGTGCCGAAGGAATCGGCAAGGCAACACTGGCTTATAGAATAGCTCGCTTTTTACTGTGGGCCGATCCGGCAAAACGAGAACAATATCAGTCGTTGAATATTCCCGTTGATTCCGTGGTGTTTCAGCAAATTGCCTCCGGATCGCATCCGGATCTGAAGGTGTTGCAGCGTGATTTTATCGAAACGGATCGGAAAAAAATTATCAGTGCGATTCGTAAAGGCGAGGCGATAGATGAAGATGATTTGGCGAATATGAAAAAGTCTGCCTATATTCGCATTGATGATGTGCGGCAAATTAACAATTTTCTCTCTAAAACGTCATTTAATGAAGGGTGGCGCGTTGTTCTTATTGATAGCGTCGATGATCTTAATTCCAACAGCGCAAATGCGCTTCTTAAAATTTTGGAAGAACCGCCGGCAAAAACGGTGTTATTGTTGGTCAGCCATAATCTCGGTAAACTTCTACCGACCATTCGCTCCAGATGTGCCAAATTATCTTTAAAGACACTGAGCCAGACCGATGTTGCCAGCCTTATTCGCCGATATCGGCCGCAATTGGATGAACAGCAGGTTTTGTTGTTATCGCAATTAAGTCGGGGGAGTATAGGACGTGCGCTCAAATATGCCGATGCTAAGGCCGATGATATCTACCGGAAATTGATGAATATAACGTCTACAGCAAAATTTTCACTGGAACAAATCATACAATTCAGTACGGAAACAGCCTCAGATGAGGATAAATTTGATGTGCTGCAAGAGTTGATTGTTAAATTGTTTAAAGACAAAATTGCCGATAGCCGTGAACCGGAGGAATTGTGCGAGTATATAAATACCATTAATGCCATGTTTGCCGATTGTCGGTATATTAACATGGATAAACGGCTTATGTTGATTAATCTTTTTGCCGAATTGAGGCGGTTTTTTTGATGATTGCGGATAGTCATTGTCATATTAATGCAGACGATTTTATGATTGATCGGGAAGATGTGGTTGCACGGGCTCGATCGGCCGGTGTTAAATATATTGTCGATGTGTGTGACGATATAGCTAAAACTGATGAAATTATAGCATTCTGCCGGCAACATGAAAACATCTATACAACAGTCGGAGTGCATCCGGAATTGGCCGAAAAATATCCCGATTTTTCATCTATGGATTTGATTGAACGATCTCAATCTCCTTATGTGATCGGTATCGGTGAGTGTGGGCTTGATTATTACTATAATCGGGAAACAAAAGATCAGCAAATCAAGATTCTTTTGCAACATATTGACGCTGCGCAAAAAACAGGCTTGCCGTTGATTATTCATAATCGGGATTCCGATGAAGATATGATGGAAATTTTAGGTACGGCATATCGTCAGCACAAGTTTACGGGCGAATTGCATTGTTTTTCTTCTTCGGAAAAATTATGTTCGTTTGCTCTTGAATTGGGATTTTATATATCGGCCTCCGGCATCATAACTTTTAAGAAGAGTCAAGAGTTGAGAGATATTTTTTCGCGCGTGCCGCTTGATCGATTGTTGGTGGAAACGGATTCTCCATTTTTGGCTCCCGAGCCTTATCGCGGTCGGCGTAATGAGCCGGCTTATGTTGTTCAGACGGCGCAAAAATTGGCTGAAATTAAGCATATATCGACAGAGAAACTTACTCAAACTGTTACGGAAAATTTCTTTCGGCTTTTTGCAAAGGTTAATCAAAATGGGTAGAATGATAATATTGGGCAGCGGATCTGCCGCCGGAGTGCCGACAATTTCTGCGGGGTGGGGAAATTGCAATCCTGAAAATCCGAAAAACAGACGCAGCCGTGCCGGCGTTTATGTTGAAATCGGAGATACAAAAATTTTGATTGATACATCGGCTGATTTGCGTAATCAGCTGATTGATAATCATATTGAACATATTGATGCCGTTTTATATACGCATACACACGCAGATCATACGGCCGGCATTGATGATTTACGGGCAATGACTTATCATCATTCCACTCCGTTGAATGTTTATGCAACCGCGGCGCATATGCAAAATCTTCATGAGCGATTTGCGTATGTTTTTAATGATTATACCGGTTCGGATGCAACACATCGTCCGTTGCTGAAGATGAATATTATTCGTTATCGTGAAACGTTTCGAATAGGTGATATTGAAATTTTACCGCTTGAATTTGCGGGGCATCCGATGCCGACAACCGGCTTTTTATTGAATAGAGGGAAAATTTTACTTGTTCCTGATTACAAATATATTTTGCCTGAAACTATGGCAGTTTTGGAAAAATTTGATGTTGATGTTTTAATTATGCCCTTGACGAATATAGATGCTTGCCCGTATCATGCCGGCATGGAGGATGACATGCGCTATATCAAGCAGATTAATCCGCAAAAAGTATTTTTTACGCACATGTCTCAGTATTGCGATTATGATGCGGTTGAGGCGATGAGCGCACCGAATATGCATCCGGCCAATGACGGCTTAATCATTGATTTATAGGAGAAGAAATGCTTTGTATTTATCATATTGCAGATCATGACGGGAAAGGATCCGCCGCCATTGTTAAAAGAAAATTTCCGGAAACAGAGTTGATGGGCTTAAATCATGATATGGAAATTCCGTATGATGAAATCGAAAAACACGATAAAATCGTGATATGCGATATCGCTTTGCCGGTTAAATATATGCTGGAGTTGAATCGTAAAGCAGATTTGACTTGGATTGACCATCATGTATCCGTTATTAATGAATATGACGAATTGATAAAAAGCGGAGAATATGCGCCGATCAAGGGTATTCGTCAGGTCGGAACGGCAGCTTTGGTTTTGACATGGTCGTATTTTTATCCGGATCAGGAGTTGCCTGAAGGACTTCGCCTGCTGGGACTGAATGATATTTATGATTTGCGTGATCGACGCGTGCGTCCGTTTGAATATGCCATCCAGACTTATGGCGTCAATCGTCCGACGGATAAAATTTGGTCGATGATTATGGATAATCAACTGGATATTAAGGCAACCGTTGAAAAGGGAAATGCGATTTTATCGTGGGTAAAACATCGCAATTATCGCCTGGTGCGCGGTATGGCTTTTGAAAGCGAATTTGAGGGGTTGCGTTGCATTTGCTCGAATATGGCACAGGGACAATCGGAGTTTTTTGATTCTTTGGATAATATTCGTGATTTTGATTTTATGGTCAACTTTTTCATGAATAAAAAGAATAAGTGGAATTTAACATTTTATACCGCCAAAAATGATGTTGATGTTTCGAAAATAGCCGCTAAATTCGGCGGCGGCGGGCATGCCAAAGCAGCCGGAGCTTCATCTTTAGCGGAATTGCCTGCGTTTTTATTGCAGGGAAATCCTTGGACTAAGCCGATCAAATAATCACGTTCATTTGTAGCTGAAGCCGTTGACGGTTATTTTCGTTGTGTAGATGATAAAACATTTTCCCGGTTTTTGTCCTCCGGTAAACATGTTATGATATTGATTTTTGCGTGTGCCGGTATCAAGCACACCGCCGTCAGGCATAATCACATCGACCAGCGTTCCTTCTATTTGTACAATATCACCGGGAAGCAGCATGCTTAATGCTTTATCGATGCGCTCATTGGCCGGAATGGGGTGATAGTTGTTATAGAGAAGAGTGTTAATATGCGGACTGCAGGTTTTATTGGCTGCCTCGGATTTCTGCCATTTTTTTTCCGATATGCCAATGCCGGAGACAAAAGATTCTCGATAAATTACGCCTTTGCACTTAACAATCCCGAGCCGTTCTTCATGTTCAAAGCGGAATAAATCAAAAATTTCCGGTTTTGCCATATCTCCTATAACCAGCAGTAAATCCCGCGGTACAAGATTAATATAGTCTCCTTGAAATTGACCGCGGAAAAAGCGGTTGAATAAAGTGTCGTAGTGGTCAATATAGCCGAGACGGGCAGTAACTTTATAGTTGGTTTTGGGAATAAGGCGAAATTTCTTTCCTTTGCGGTTCAAAGTGACTTCCGGTGCTGAAATATCGTGAAAATAATCTTCTGCGGAGATAATCAGCTGCTCATCGGATCTTTGTCCGAATAAGTACGGATAGATCATCCGTTTGAGGTATGCGGGGTAGAAAAAATTAAAAATCAGAACGATCAGAAGTCCCTTAAAGATCAAACTTTTGATTCTTTTTCGTTTTTGACGTTTTTTCCGTGCTTCGTCGCTTTGTTGCAGACGTTCATGCCAAATTTTATTTTCTGTCATTAAGTTTCTGGATAGCTAAAGACAGGCGTCTTAAAGTTTCATCTTTACCGAAAATGACGGCTAATTCCGTTGCACCGCCCGGAGTTGTTGCTTTTCCGGATAAGGCGACGCGTACCGGATAGAGGATTTGTCCGTTTTTCAGCTCATTTTCCTGTGCGACGGTTTTCAATGTTTCGAACAAAGATTCATTGTTCCAATCCTGTGCATTTTGCAAAACGGGAACGACTAGTTGCAGAGAGCGAAGGGAAACTTCGGCATCTGTTTTCATCTTTTTGTTATCATAAAGATCAAGCGGATAATCTGAGATATCTTGCATGAAATCTGTTTGTTCGCTAATTTGCGCCAAGGTTTCGATTCTAGGTTGCAGAACAGCGCACAGCATCTCTCGATCAATCGGACGTGTAATATGCTTCAGGTATGGTGCAGCCATTGCCGCAAAATCTTCCGCGCTTGCATTACGAATGTAACATCCGTTCATCCATGTCAGTTTTGTAATATCAAAAATTGCCGGAGATTTATTCAATCTTTCACTTGAGAATATATCTTTAAGCTCTTGAATTGAAAAGATTTCCCTATCATCACCAGGATTCCAGCCGAGCAAGGCGATATAGTTCAAAATGGCTTCCGGTAAATAACCTTTGGCCACCAAATCTTGGAACGAAGCGTCGCCGTTACGTTTACTGAGTTTATGCTGAGAATCTTTCATAACCGGCGGCACGTGTACATAAATTGGCGGTGTCCAGCCGAAGGCTTCATAAATCAGATTATATTTCGGCGTGGACGAAATATATTCATTGCCGCGCACCACATGTGAAATTTCCATCAGGTGGTCATCAATGACGTTGGCAAAGTTATAAGTCGGCAGGCCGTCACTTTTGAGCAAAACACCTTCATCGAGTTCATCGTAATCTATTTCAATATCACCATAGACGACATCATGAAAAACGGATGTTCCTTTTTTGTTGATATTTTGCCGAACGACGTAAGATTCACCGGCAGCAATGCGTTTTTGAGCGTCTTCCAGGGAAATATGCTTGCAAGGGTCTTTCAGTTTAACATGGCTTTCGGTCGGAACATCTTCATCGCTGTCGGCGGTTTCTTCCGTGTTTTTGCAAAAGCAATAATGTGCGCCGCCGAGTTCAACCAAGCGATGTGCATACTCGGCATATATATTACGGCGTTCAGATTGAACGTAAGGACCATAATTGCCGCCGATATCCGGACCTTCATCCCAGTTCATGCCGACACGTTTCAATGTGCTGTATATGATATCAACCGCTCCTTCAACATAGCGTTTTTGGTCGGTATCTTCAATGCGCAGTATAAAATCACCGCCCTGCGATTTTGCAATCAAATACTCATATAATGCGGTGCGTAAATTCCCGATGTGCATGTAACCGGTCGGACTTGGCGCAAATCTGGTTCTAACTTTCATTTTCCATCCCCTGTTGATTTCAATGCACACAGCATAGAACAAAAAACAAGGATTGCAAGTGTTTTTTTATGATCTTTACGCGGATTCTTTGATGAGCTGACACATTGCGCCTATCATATTCTGCGCGCCCTGGCAGACATCAAGCATGTTGGTGGCGAGCATGTATGCCGGTGTTGAGCATATTCTGTTTTGGCGGTCAATGCATACATCGGTCACACCGACTTCTTCGTGAACTGCGCCGAGCTGTTCAAGTTTGGCGGCAGTTGCACCGCCGGCGCCGAGGGTGAAATGAATTTTTTTATCGGCCAGCACAAGTGCAATTAAAACCGGTGCAATACACATAGCTCCTATCACGATTTTATGGTCGTAACACTGACGGATAACCGATCGTATGCTTGTATTGACCGTGCATTCCGTTCCCTTTGAGGCAAAATCACACCAATTGGTAATTGCACCTAAGCCGCCGGGGAAAATAATGCCGTCAAATTCATTGTGATTAAATTCCTGAATATCCAAAATATTGCCGCGAGCGATTCGCGCCGCTTCGATTAAAACATTTCTCTGTTCGGGCATGGTTTGGTTGTTTAAATGGTTAATAACGGCCGCCTGTTTGATGTTCGGGGCAAAGCACTGGTATGTACATCCCATGTTTTCGATGCACAGCAGTGCAAAGACGGCTTCATGAATTTCAGAACCGTCAGCACGGCCGCAACCTGATAAAATAACGGCAAAATGCGGATTTTTTTCCATAATTTTTTCTCCTGACAAAAATATTTGTATTGATTTATCCTAATCTGACAATATAATACTGTCAAATTGATTTTTTTAGGATAAGGACGAATTTTTTATGCAGGTCAACACATCAACATTACGCAATGGTCTGAAAATACTAACGGTTGAAAGACCGGAAACGGAAACAGTTTCCTTAGGTGTTTGGGTCAATACGGGAAGTGCCTTTGAAACGCAAGATATTAATGGTATTTCGCATTTTGTGGAACATATGGTCTTTAAAGGGACGAAAAAGAGAAATTCATTGCAAATTTCGGAAGATATCGAAAATGTCGGCGGACAAACAAATGCCTATACTTCACGAGAATTTACCGTCTTTTATGCAAAAATGCTTAAAAATGATATTGAACTGGCGACCGATGTTCTGAGCGATCTGGTGATGGCGCCGACATTTGATATGACGGAGATGACAAAGGAAAAAGATGTGGTTATTCAGGAAATTAAACAAACTTACGATGATCCGAGCGATATTGTGTTTGATTATTTTCAGAATACAGCCTTTCAAAATCAGCCTGTCGGTATGAGTATTTTGGGCAGTGAAGAAAAGGTTCGCTCATTCAATGATGAAAGTTTGCGGCAATATATGCACCACAACTATGCGGCAGACAATATTATTGTGGCGGCCGTCGGCCATCTGAACCATGAGGCCTTTGTTAAAATGGTCGAAGAACGCATGGCCGATCTGCAGCCGAAATCGGATTTTATACGGGCAAAACAAATTTATACGGGTGGAAATTTTGTTGAAAACAGAGAAATAGAGCAAGCGCATGTTTTAATCGGTTTTCCGAGTGTCAGCTACCACAGTGAGCAGTATTATCACGCCTCAATCATGTCGACCATTTTGGGCGGAAGCATGTCTTCGCGGCTTTTTCAGGAAATTCGTGAAAAACGCGGCTTGGTGTACAGTGTGTACAGTTTTTCCAATGCGCATCTGCAGTCCGGATTATTCGGGGTGTATGCCGGATTAAATGCCGAAGAAATTCGTCAATATATACCGGTTGTCAGTGATGAGTTGAAGAAAATTTGTCAGGATAAAGTATCGGATAAAGAATTAAACCGAGTAAAAGTTCAATTAAAAGCCAGTATTTTAATGGCTTTGGAAAGTTCATCTTCAACTGCGGAAGTTATTGCCCGTCAGCGCTTGATTCACGGACGAGTCATTCCGACAAACGAAATTGTTGAACGTATTGAAAACGTGACAAAAGAGGATATAAGATCGATTGCTCAGCAGATTTTTACGCAAAAACCGACTTACACCTTGTTGGGCAATCTCAAAGAATATCCGTCATACGATGAACTGCAAAAATATTTGCATATTTGATCTCTCTATGCTATAAACAGTGTATGGAGGAGCGATGTCCAGAGCGGAAGATATTTTTGAAAAATTGATTTATTTCGGCGAAGATGCGCTGGATGAATTTATTGTTCAGCGTCAGACTGAAGAGCTTTTTTTGGACTTTAAGCAAGCAACATCGACAGGAAAACACGGTTGGTCTTTGAGCAATGATGATCGCCGCAATCTGGCAAAATGTATTTCCGGATTCGGTAATTCAGAGGGCGGAATCGTGATATGGGGCGTTGAGTGCGCGCGCGATATGGATATCGGCGACGTTGCACAGGCCAAAGTTAAAGTGCAAAATGTTCATCGCTTTATGAGCTGGGTGGAAAATGCAATCTCCGGATGCACGATTCCGAGCCACAATCGGGTGCGTAATCATATTATCAGTTGTGACGAAAACGGTGACGGTTATCTGGCAACCTATATTCCGAAATCAAATGTCGCACCGTTAATGACAACTCTCGGCGGACGTATTTATATTCGTTCGGGTTCTAATAATGTGCCGGCGCCATACTCGGTTATTGCCGGCATGTTCGGACGTCGGCCGCAGCCGGATGTTGATATTCGTATTGAAAACCGTCAGCTTGAAATTGTGGAGTACGGAGATCAAGATATTTTGTATCCGAAAACGATTGATACGCCGCCGCAAAAATATGTCAAAGTTTCTTTTGATGTGATGTGCGAAAATGACAGCAATGTGATTGCGCGTGAGCTTTATATGACATGCATGACGGAAAGCAGCGGCAGTGAATATAACCGCGTGCGCTTTTTAGATTATGGGCAGATGATTAACTTTAAAGGTATAGAAGGTCAGCTCAATTTAATGACCAAAGCCGAACAGCGTCTACCGCCGCGCGGAATTATTAAATTTGCACAAATTGAGATGATTTTATCCGAAATGACGGACAGCGATTTGCTGATTAACGGAGTCGTCGGTGCGGACAGCGCATTGCCTAAATCTTTCCGGATCGAGTGCTTGCGGAATAATCTGCGTTCATTCGTGGCAAAAGTGTTTCGCTCTTCGGAAGAGCAGAGAGAACTTCTGCTGAATGAATTTTTTAATGACTTTATGGAAATAACGGAATGACAGACAGAGTGGAAATATTTACGGACGGCGCTTGTCCGGGTAACCCAGGAGCTGGCGGCTGGGGTGCTATCTTAATATATAAAGAGGTTGAAAAGGAATTAAGCGGCGGGGAAGAGAATACCACCAATAATCGGATGGAACTGACGGCTGTTATTGAAGCCTTGAGCGCACTAAAGAAAAGTTGCAATATTTCACTGTACACGGATAGCCAATACGTGATGAACGGTGTGACCGAGTGGATGGATAATTGGAAGAAAAAAGGGTGGCGGACGGCCCATAAGAATAAGGGCGTTAAAAATATTGATCTTTGGCAAAAATTGGATGAATTGCAACAAAAACACGAAATCCGTTGGATTTGGGTGAGAGGGCATAACGGACATCCGGAAAATGAAAGGTGTGATGCGTTGGCCCGCGCGGAAGCCGCAAAAATAAAAAATAAGGTGGTATAAGTTATTTTTGCTTTACAAAGACGAAAATTTTGCGTACAATAAATTCGATAACTAATTTTTTTGCATATTATGATAATAAGTGTTCTTGCCAGTGCATTTTCAATGTTGTCATTGGCATGTATGGCAATTGTAGCCATCGGTTCTTACCTGACCAGAAATTCAAAAATCAGGTAAGAAAAAAGCGGAAAAACTCGGATGCTTTTCGGTATTTTGAGATTTTCCGCTTTTTTTTATTAATTGTTGGTATTGTTGGCCGTATTTTCATTAGCCGGCAGAATTTGTATTTCTTCCGCATCCAGTGATGTAATTTGACCTTCTTTATCTACTGTGGCGGCAATCCAAACCATCGTATTCGGGGTAACGGCATTTTGCATCAAGTCGTCATCAATTTCGACATTAATGGTACCGCTTTGATCTTGGAATACATACATATCATCGCCCAAATTTTGTACGATAAAGCCTTGAACGTAAACCATATCGTCATCATTTTTGCCGTTTAATTCCGAAACTTTGGATAACGGTTTAGCCGAATTTCCCGACATCATTTGCTGTGCAGCCGGCGTGTGGCTGTCAGAATGTGCGGCATTATTCATCGCAGATGCGGCACCGCCATATACCAAACCGGCCAGAGCCAAACAAGCTAAAATTCTATATTTCATTTTCTTCTCCTTCTGTTAAAATATGAACAGAAACTTATATATGCATTGATGGCAGTCTTTCAAGGGATAATGTTAGAAATGGTAATAAAATGTGATGTAAAAAAACAGAAAAAAAACTTTCATTTCGGGAATTATCCTCTATGATGACCACAGTTTAATCAGGAGGAAATAATGGATAATAATCAAATTGATGAAAAACAAGAAAAGGAATATGTTGCTGAATTGATCAAAAAAGTCAGTGAGGCACAGAAAAAGTTCGCAACATATACGCAAGAACAGGTTGATGAAATATTTCGTCGGGTGGCCTTAAAAGCGTCATCGATGCGTATTCCGTTGGCTAAAATGGCTGTCGAAGAAACCGGAATGGGTGTGGCCGAAGATAAGGTGATCAAAAATCACTTCGCTTCGGAATATATTTATAATAAGTTCAAAAATACCAAAACTTGCGGCATTATCGAAGATGATAAAGCCAATGGCATGATTAAATTTGCCGAACCGGTCGGGGTGATTTCCGGCGTTATTCCGACGACGAATCCGACTTCGACGGTTATATTTAAGTCGTTGATCGCACTTAAAACGCGTAACGGTATCATTTTTTCACCGCATCCTCGCGCCAAAAAGTGCACCATTGAAACCGCTCGCATTATTTTGGAAGAAGCGGTTAAAGCCGGTGCTCCGGAAGGTATTATTGCATGGATTGATGAACCGACATTGAACAAAACACAATTTTTGATGCAACAGTCGGACCTGATTTTGGCTACCGGCGGTCCGGGCATGGTTAAATCTGCTTATTCATCAGGTACGCCGGCTTTGGGTGTTGGTCCGGGTAATACACCGGCTGTGATTGACGAAACGGCAGATATTGAAATGGCGGTCAGCTCAATTTTGATGTCCAAAACTTTTGATAACGGCATGATTTGCGCATCAGAACAATCGGTTGTGGTTGTGGATAGCATGTATGATGCGGTTAAAGCCGAATTTATCAAACGCGGCGCTTATGTCTTGCCGGCAAAAGAACGTGAAAAAGTTGCCGCTACGATTATTCAAGACGGCAAATTGAACGCCGGAATCGTCGGACAGCCGGCGGCTAAGATTGCCGAAATGGCAGGTGTTAAAGTTGATCCGAAT
Organism: Alphaproteobacteria bacterium; assembly: GCA_017475935.1. Taxonomy (GTDB): domain Bacteria; phylum Pseudomonadota; class Alphaproteobacteria; order RF32; family CAG-239; genus RUG410. The sequence continues at coordinate 24,813 of JAFVEP010000054.1, read as the reverse complement.
ACCAAAGTATTAATCGGTGAAGTTTCGAAAATCGGTGCGGAAGAACCGTTCTCTTATGAAAAATTATCGCCGTGTTTGGCTATGTATCACGCCAAAGACTTTGATGATGCGATGGAAAAAGCTAAAAAATTGGTCTTGTTTGCCGGTGCCGGTCATACATCGATTCTTTATACGAATCCGCGCAATGACGAACGGATCAAATTGTATGGCGACGTTATGCCGACCGGTCGTGTGATGATCAATTGCCCTGCAGCACAAGGTGCAATCGGTGATATTTATAACTTTAGATTGGAACCGTCATTAACGCTTGGTTGCGGTTCTTGGGGTGGCAATTCGGTAAGTGAAAATGTAGGAGTAAAACATCTGATGAATATTAAATCTGTGGCAAAACGCGAAGAAAACATGTTGTGGTTCAAAGTTCCGCCGAAAGTTTATTTCAAACCGGGATGTTTGTCTTTCGCCTTAAAAGAACTTCAAGGCAAGAAAAAAGCGTTCATTGTTACGGATAAACCTTTGTTTGACTTAGGATATACCAAAAAAATTACGGATATCCTTGAACCAATGGGAATTCAGTATAAAATTTTCAGTGATGTGAAACCGGATCCGGATTTGACCACTATTAACAAAGCTCGTGATATGGTTGAAAGCTTTGCGCCGGATGTCTTGATCGCTTTGGGCGGCGGATCGCCGATTGATGCAACGAAAATTTTGTGGATTATGTATGAGCATCCGGAACTCAAGTTTGAAGACTTGGCGCGGCGCTTTATGGATATTCGCAAACGTATTTTCGAATTTCCGGAAATGGGTGTCAAAGCTCAGATGGTTGCTATTCCGACAACGTCCGGTACGGGATCGGAAGTTACGCCGTTTGCCATCATTACCGATGATTCAACAGGCGTTAAATATGCCGTTGCCGATTACACGCTCACGCCGTCAATGGCGATTGTTGATACGGATTTGGTCATGACAATGCCGAAAGGTTTGTGTGCCGCTTCCGGTATTGATGTGATGACACATGCTCTGGAATCATATGTTTCATGTATGGCTACAGATTATACCCGCGGTCTTTCTGTGGAAGCCGGTAAACTGATTTATGAAAATTTGATTAAATCGTATGAAACAGGGGATGCTGCGGCTCGTGAAAAAGTCCATCATGCCGCAACCATTGCCGGTATGGCCTTTGCCAATGCCTTTTTGGGTGTTTGCCACTCAATGGCGCACAAACTCGGCGCGGCTTTCCATATTCCGCACGGTTTTGCTAATGCACTGCTGATCAGTCAGGTTATCCGCTATAATGCGAACGATTGTCCGGCTAAACAGGCAACCTTCCCACAATATCGTTTTCCGAATACCAAGGCGGCTTATGCTGCATTTGCCCGCGGTATCGGCTTGAGCGGCAAAACGGATGATGAGGCCGTTGATAATTTGATCAAAGCTCTGGAAGACATGAAGAAAAAGCTCAATATTCCGGCTTCAATTCGTGAATGGGGCATCAAAGAAGACGAGTGGGAAAAAGCAATGCAAACGCTTCCGGAATTGGCCTTCGATGACCAATGTACGGCAGCTAACCCACGTTATCCGCTGTTTAAGGAAATTGAACAAATGTATCGTTATGCTTATGACGGTGTGATTGATTTCAAACTTTAATCGGAGAGGGTAACACCGAATAATCAAAAACGGCATTGACTTTTGTGGTCAGTGCCGTTTTTGATTTGCCTGATAAAAGAATCAGCGAAATTTAAGAATGACGCCTTTACTTTGGGAATCATTCATGGTGGCGCACAAATCGATGGCCTTTTGGACGGTTACCGGCATTTGGTTGGAACAAACATGCGAACCTTTGTCGCCGGTGCAGCCGTAAGTTGATGAAATAGTGCTGTCAACACCGGCGGCGATTAAGCCGGCAGATGCACCGCCCCAATCTTGAGTGAGGACGTCAATGCAAGCGTCTTCCGGCAGACCGAGGTAATTAATGGAGAAGGCTTTGGCATCTCCGTCAACGGAGAGGAGAACTCTGCCGCCGAATGGGTTGGTGCCGGTGAACTGAGCTTCTTCAGGATGCTGTTGAAGATAGATCCATCTTTCCACAAGAGCAGCACCTTCTCCAGAAGATCTATCACCCTGAAATTCTTCATAGGCTCTTTGTGCACTTTCAATTGTTTCTCCTTCAATCAACTCCTGCGGGATGATTTTGGCTTTGCCAAGGACGCCGATGTTGAGGCCGGCGTAGTTGGGACGGGTTCCGTAAAGCATGTGGACACCGTTGGCGATTTGGGTGATTTGATCAATGGTTTTGTTGGTGCGGTATTTTTGCATGGCTTTGGAATAGCCGGCGATGCCGCCCACTGACAGCACACCGATAATAGCCAAGACGCCGAGCATTTCAATCATACTGCGACCGGATTGGTTTGTTTTTGTTCTCATGTTACTTCTCCTTTTGCTTTAAGATTCGGGAGTCCCCTTGAATTTTTCGCTTTCAAAGCGAAAAATAGGGGTGACTTTATCTGTTTAAAAATACTTTTTTTCACATTACCCCCCGCAGCAAAAAAGGCAAGGATTTTTTATAAATTAATAAAAAATCATGCCTCCGAGTGTGGAACACACGAGGTCAGGGTATTTTCGAATTAAAAAAATATGGTGCTGCGCAAAGATGGGATTTCTTGACGAAGTGACGCGCAGCGCACTTCGAGAAATGACAGTAAAAAATGTATAGCGCTGCGCAAAGATGAGATCGCTGGACGCACGGACACGGCGTGCCGTGCGAGCGATGACAATAAAAAAGATGCGCCGCAAAAGGGATGACTTTTGTTTATGATAGGACGCGCAGTGCCGAGAAAGGGGCGACAATTCACTATCTTGCCGGTTTGGATGGGCTTTCTTGCGGAGAGCTTTTACGGCAACAAGTCTTATACAAACTTTTTGACCACTTCGACGATGTGATCGGCTGTGATGCCGAAGTGTGCATAAACATCTTCACCTTTGCCGGAAGTTCCAAAACCGGACAGTCCGATGGTTGCACCGTTCATGCCGGTATATTTTTCCCACCCGTAAATACTTGCCGCTTCAACCGCAATGCGCGGGGCAGAGCCTAAAATGGATTGTTTATATTCCTCGGATTGATTGTCGAACAATTCGCAGCAAGGCATAGAGACGACATTAACGTCAATGCCTAAATTTTTCAACTGCTTTTGCGCGGCAACAGCCAAAGAAACCTCGGTTCCCGTTGCGATTAATGTAGCTTGCACTTTGCCATCCGCCGGCGAAATAATATAAGCACCGCGGGCGGTTAAGTTTTCACTGCAAGAAGTGCGCAAAGTCGGAACGGATTGACGAGAAAGAGCGAGAATGCTCGGCGTTGTTTCACTTTCAACGGCAAGCTGCCAAGCTTCAGCCGTTTCAATCACATCACACGGGCGGAAAACATTGATGTTCGGCATTGCCCGATAAGAAGCTAAGTGTTCAATCGGTTGGTGTGTCGGCCCGTCTTCGCCGACACCGATGGAATCATGAGTTAAAACATAGATGACGCGCAGCCCCATCAGCGCGGCTAAGCGCATGGACGGACGCATATAATCGGAAAAGACTAAAAATGTTCCGCCGTACGGAATAACGCCGCCGTGCAAACTCAGTCCGTTCATGATGGCAGCCATGGCGTGTTCACGAATGCCGTACATGATGTTGTTGCCGTTATAATCATCGGCGGTGATTGTTTTCATGCCGTCGACAAAGGTTAAATTCGATGCGGCTAAGTCTGCAGAACCGCCGATCATTTGCGGAATATACGAAACTAAATTTTCCAAGCACATTTGCGAGGCTTTACGGGTGGCAACTTTCGGCTGTTGTTGCAAAACTTGTGCTTTCAATTCGTTCAGATGTTTATCCCAATTTTGCGGCAGATTGTTACGAATGAAATTCATAAATTCTGTATTTGCTTCGGCTTTTTCACGCCACTGTTGATACAGCGCCGCTGATTTTTGTCCGGCGGCCCGCCATGTAGCCATGACCTCGTTCGGAACACTGAACGGTTCATAGTCCCAGCCGAGATTTTTCTTCATTAAAGAAAGTTCTTCGCTGCCGAGTGGAGATCCATGAACTTTTGATGTCCCCGACTTGTTCGGTGCGCCGAAACCGATGGTTGTTTTGCAAGCGATAAGCGTCGGCTTGTTTGAACGCTGAGCTTCTTCAATAGCCGTGCTGATTTGATCATAGTCGTGACCGCTGATACTGATGGTGTTCCATTCAGCCGCTCTGAAACGGGCGAGTTGATCGGTGGTGTTAGCTTTGTCGACCGTTCCGTCGATGGTGATATTGTTGTTATCCCACAGGACAATCAGTTTGTTTAATTTCAGGTGGCCGGCCAACGAAATGGCTTCTTCGGAAATGCCCTCCATTAAGCAGCCGTCGCCGCAGATAACGTAGGTGAAGTGATTGCACAAATCGTTGCCGTATTTGGCGTTAATCAGCCTTTCGGCAATCGCCATGCCGACGGCTGAACTGATACCTTGTCCCAAAGGGCCGGTGGTCATATCGATACCGCTTAAATGGCCGTATTCCGGATGGCCGGCCGTTTTGGCGCCGAGCTGGCGGAAATTTTTGATATCCTCAATCGTGATATCCGGATAACCCAACAGATAAAAAAGCGAATAGAGCAACATTGAACCATGCCCTGCCGACAAGACAAAACGATCGCGATTGAACCAACGCGGGGCATCAGGAGCAATATGAATATACTTTCCGAATAAAACGGCGGCGACATCGGCCATGCCGAGCGGCATTCCCGGATGTCCGGAGTTGGCTTTTTCAATAGCTTCGGCGCTTAAAAAGCGAATGGCGTTGGCCATCTGTTGTAATTTTTGATTGTTAAGACTCATTTTTTTCTCCTTTTGTAAACAGGGCAACCAATTCAAAATGATTCGTGTACGGAAATTGATCGACCATGGTGATTTCAACAATTTTATATCCGCCGGATAAAAGTTCGTTGGCATCATTTATAAATGTATACGGATTGCATGAAACGGCAATAATTTTTTGCGGTTTATCATCTTCTTTTGCCAGGGCGATTTCCTTAACTTGGGCGGCCGCACCGGCGCGCGGCGGATCAAATATAACCAGATTAAATTGACTTAACTCCCGACCGTCCAGCGGGTATTTGAATAAATTCTGCTGCTTGATTTTGATGTTCGGCAGTTTTAAGGCGTTAACCGTTTGGGTAAATCCGCTGATGAGTTCGGCCGAAGAATCAATCGCGGTTATTTTGTTTTTGATGTTCTGCGCCAAAGGATAGGAAAAAGTGCCGATCCCGCAGAACAAATCAGCTATTTTTAAGGATTCATTTCCGCTGTATTTTTTGACCAGATCAATCAATGCCTGTTGACTAGCGTCGGTTGCTTGCAGAAAAGTTCCCGCCGCAATATATATGCGGTAGCCGCTGTTTTCTATAAATGGTTTCGTTTTTTCGATGACGGTTTCGGCCGAATGTCCGTTTTGCGTTACGGAAATACGAATGACAGCGGCATTGCTTTGCGCAAAATCACAGATCAGCATGCGATGCTCGAGGCTGATGGTTTCTTTTATATGCAAGACAATATCTAATCCGTTGGCGGCATCGGTGACTGATATTTTTCCTTGTGTGATGCCCAAAGAACATATTTTGCCTTTGATTTTTGTGCTTGCTTTTATTTGACACAGCTGTGTCAGAAAATCTTTGAGCGGCACAATAATCGCGTTGATTTTATTTGTTAAAGAAAGGCATTTATCAATGTTGGTTAAAGTGTGGCTTTGCGCTTCGTAAAAGCCGAAAGATAAACCTTTTTTGCCAAATTGAAACGAAAATTCAACCCGACGACGACCGGCATCATCGGCAAAAAACGGTTTGCCGAGTGCAATATCTTTTTGCTTGAGGGCCGCAACAAAGTGATTGAAACGTTCGCTTTTATGTTCTCTGTATGCCGCTTGCGAAAGATTACGCAATGTGCAGCCGCCGCATGTTTGAAAATAAGGACAGGTCATGAAAAATTCCTATAAAATGTCATTACCGTAGCTGTCAATTAATGAAAATTCTTCGCCGTCTTCATTTTGGAACACCGGATGGACGGTATTTGTAGCTTCTTTTTTTACATTCAGTTCTTTAATTTTTTGTTCATCGTAGCCGCTTATTCTGTTTCTGCCCATGTTTTTAGCTAAATACATGGCATCATCGGCCTGCCGCAATAAAATTTCAAGACTGGCGGTTTTTTCGGAAGAAACATAGCCGATGCTGACGGTAAACTGAATTTCGCGTTCGCTATCATCATAAACGACGGCTTCTTCGATGTTTTGCCGTAGACGTTCGGCCACTTTGGCTGCCGAGGCAGAATCTGTGTCGTTCAAAAAGATGACAAATTCTTCACCACCGAAACGGGCAACAACATCGTTTTCACGCAGAGAATGTTTGCATGTTTCGGCAATGGCAATCAGAACTTTGTCGCCGTTTTTATGACCGAAAGTATCATTAACATTTTTGAAGTGATCGGCATCAATCATCAGTAAACTGAAATTTTTTGATTTTTGCAGGGATTCTTTGATTTTTTGCGGAACATACTTCGCAAAATAACGGCGATTCCATGTCATGGTCAACGGATCTTTATCGGCCTGAGATTGCAGTTTTGTTTCGCGTTGCTTGCGTACGGTAATATCTTGGAAGGCCATGTAAATGGCAATTTCATTGTTAAATTCGATGGTTTTGGCTGAAGCTGACAGCCAGAACGGCGTGCTGTTGACCATGTCGTAGACCATAATGTCAAAATTGTTGACTTCGTGCGATTTTTCAAGCTCAGAAAAGAAATCAGCCCGATTCCTTTCATCAACAAACAGATTTTTCAGCTTGTAAAAACCGGCTTCCTGCTTAACAATGCCGAATAATTCGGCGGCTTTGTTGTTGATAAAAAGAAGCTTATCGCCGGTGATTTTGGCGATTAAAATCGGAAACGGAGATGAATCGATCATGTTGTTGGTTTGCATATTTAAACGATCAATTTTATTAAGACTGACGGTTAAATCTTCTTTGAACTGCTGTAATTTAAGACAAACCGCACCGATACACAGAGGATAAATCCACAGCCAATTCAGTGTATTGAAATTGAGTGTTTCGTTTTGTGTAAAATAAACCGAAACAATTATTTTACTGAGCAAAAACAGTGTGGATACGACAAATAATATCTGTCCGGAATAAGGCATTTTGTAAGCTAAAACACAGCCGGCGAAAAAGGTTAAAAAAACACCGAGCATAAGCATGAGTGCGGAAATATTCAGGCAAACATCAGGATTATATTGGATAAAGCAATAATAAATGCCGGTGCACAAACCGACGGTGATATAGAGTGTCAGCATGACTTTGTTTGCCCAAAAACGGTTCAGCAGCAAAGAGGCTGAGTTGATCAGGGCTATGGAGGCTAGAAGAGCCGCCATCATGTTAACAAAAGCTACAAAATTGTAACTCAGATCGGATTCGTGCAAAACATACGGATTATGAAGAGTGAAATCAGCTAACAGACAGGCCAATCCGCCGAGGAAATATAAGAGAATGCCGCGAAAATCCGTAAGACGGCGTGTCAGGCAAACGGCACAGCTTCCCATAAGAAGGGAAATGAAAAACATCATAAAAGAAGAATCTTGATATAACGCGATAAATTCAGTCATTTATTACACCATTTTTAACCAATACGATTCTATAGTACAAAATAAAAGAGATAAAAACAAACATTATTTAAAAAAAATGGTGAAAAAATTTTTTAATGGTGTATTGTAGAATCATTAAATCGGGGAAGGATTAAGCAAATGACACATATCGTATCCAATCATTACAGCTATAAATTCAAGTTTGATATTGATAAACTGCCGGCTCGGCAAAAAGACAGATTGTCGCGAAAACTGTCGGCGTTCGGGTTTATTTTCGGTGTGGCCTTTTTGGCGTTAAGCGTTTTCGATTTGATATCCGGTTATTTTTTTGCCACGGCGGAAGAATATGATTTTGAAACGCCGGTTAATTTTTCTGCCGCCGAAATTATGTATCAACGATACACTTTTGACGGAATTTTGTTTGTTTTGGGCGCGGTTGTTGTCTTTTTATCCGTTTTGGCTTTTCGTCGCTATAAAGAAATTTTCTTTGACGGGGAAAACATAAAAATTACCTACAATACATTGTTTGGTAAACCGGTTGAAATTACCGAATCTCTTGCGAATTATCTCGGAGTGTTGCTGAAAGTGGAATATTATCAGCTGGGCATGATTAACCGCAATCGCTACATTATAGAACTTTATCATAAAGAAAAGAACAAAAGAGTGCCGCTTTATATTGCGACCAAAAGCGATCAGTTGCGTTCTATTTGGGCGGATTATGCGGAAAAATTGCGTCAGCCGATGCTTTTCATGACCGATCACGGGTTGATCTCACGTCACTATTCCGAACGCAACAGAACCTTGAAAGATATGGCCAAAAAATGGCAGCTCAAACCGCTTTACCGTTCTGAAGCGGAAATGCCGCTTTCCGTCAAATGCCGGATCAAGCCGAATAAAACCATTGTCAAAGAACGGCGAATATTTTTTGATATTTATACGATTCTGGCCTTTTTGGGAGTGATTATCCTGAGCGCTTTGGCAATTTATGCCGCTATGAACAGCCATGTGATCATATCAGCCATCGGTATTGTCGGATTTTTCTTCGGTATGTTCTTAACCTCGGTCGTGATCTTGATTTCCCTGTTGATTTTGTTCAGTAAGGATGTTTTGATCATAACCGATGATCGCGTCATTTTGGGACATAACATTCTGTTTATTCGCATTGATGCCGAAACCTTGATGAAAAAGAATGTCGAGGCGGTGGATATCGGACATAATCCGACGACGGATCGTTATTACTTGTCGGTTATTTCAGATGAACAAAGTTTGATTTTCGGTAAAAATATGCCGCTTGATGACTTACGCGCGGTCCGTGGGTTTGTTATTCGGGAAATTGTAAAAAATTGATTGCTTTGTCACTTGTTTTTTGTTATGGATAAATTATCTAATTTTTGAAGGATTTTGAAAATGGCTAAAAGTGTGAAAAAAAATGTGAGTGCCGCTGCGAAAAAAACGCAGCCGGAAACAGTAAAAAAAATCTCGGTTAAGTCAAGACGCATTGCGAAAGATACGTCGAATGTCAATCCGGAATTTACCGATCAATTTATTAAAGAAATTGACGAAGATGTGAAAAATGACCAACTGAAGGTTTTGTGGAATAAATATGGTCTGTTCGTGATTGCTTTTGTGGTTCTGGCCGTCAGTGCCGCTGTTTCTTTTGAAAAAATTAAAGATTGGAAACAAGCGCAAAATCAGGCGCGTACTCAAAACTATATCGCCTCAACTCAGCTGGAAACTCCGGAACAAACGATTGAAGCTTTGCAAAAAATCAATACAGCCAATCAGGGAATTTTCAGCGATTTTGCCAAATTGCAGATTGCCAATGTGCTGTTTAATCAGAAAAAAAATGAAGAAGCTTTGGCAACATTGCAAAGCTTGATTGATGACAAACAGGTCAATGATGAAGTGAAAAATATTGCCCTGATTAAATTGGCGACTTATAAGGTTGATACAATGCCGCGCGCTGAATTTGAAGCCATGCTCAAACCGTTGACCGATGAGAAAAGCTCGTGGCGGCCGCTGGCTTATGACTTGATTGCCATGTCTGCCGTTCATGATGGTGATATTGATACGGCAAAACGTATTTATGAAAATGTTTTGCAGCTGAAAGATCTGCCGGAAGGTTTTCGGGTTAAAGTACAGGATATGCTCTCTTCTTTAGGTGATATGTAGTTTAATGAGGAATTTCATGTTTGTTGGTAAAAAAACGGCTTTACGGGCGGTGATGGCGGCCGTGCTTGTTGTTAGTGCGTGCTCCAAAAATAAAGACATTCCGACTGGTACAAGAATATCGGTTCTGGATCAGACGCCGTCTTATGTTGGACGAAATAAAGATGCAAAAATTTCCGTTAATGTGCCGGCAGCTCTCGATTCTGATCGGTGGCTGCAAACAGGGGCGAATGCACAGCATTCTTTGACGAATTTGAAAGTTGGTATGGATTTTAAACGGCAATGGAAAGCTGATTTCGGAAAAGGCGGTTCGAAACGCGAATTTTTGGTGTCACAGCCATTGGTCAGCGGAAAGGCTGTCTATACGATTGACGCCAATGCCGTCGTGCGGGCATTCAAGATTGAAGATGGCGAGACTTTATGGGCTGTTGATCTCGAATCACAAAATAAATATGAAGATGCAACCGCGCTTAAAGGTATAGGCATAGCTTGCGACGGAACGTACATTTACGCCGTGACCGGCTATGGTTCTGTTTTTGCTTTGCAGGCTAAAGACGGCAAAATAATCTGGCAGAAAGATTTGGAAACACCGCTCAGAATTGCACCGGTTTTAGCCGCCGGAAAAGTTTTTGTGCAGAGTGCGGATAATAAATTTTGGGCCTTGGATCAGAAAAACGGCGAAATTTTATGGGATTATGATATCGCTATGGAAAGTACGACCATGGTCGGCGGAGCGCCGGCGGCGTACAGTCCGTCGCTGGATATGGCCGTCACCGGATTTTCTAACGGCGAAATACAGGCGTTTAATGCGTCTATCGGAACGCCGTTGTGGTCAGACAGCTTGGTTTCTAATCGGCAGGCGTATTCTTCGACGTTTTTGCATACGATTAAAGCGGCGCCGGTTATTGAAGGCGAAACCGTTTATGCGTTGGGTAGTTCGGATGTTTTAACAGCGATTGATTTGCGCACAGGGGAACGTCGGTGGGAAAAAACAATCGGCGGAACGCAAGCTCCGCTGTCTGTCGGCAATGTGTTGTATGTTGTCGATAATCAGAACCGTTTATCGGCTGTGGCGAAGAATAATGGTGATATTTTGTGGCGCGAACCAATTGAAGTGGAAGGTAAACCGACAAAAGCAATTGTTTTTTCGCCGTTGATGCTTAATGGTCAATTGATTGTTGCTTTGTCTGACGGAAATTTACTTTCCTATGATCCGCTGACCGGAAAACAGCAAAAAACCGTGGATCTGGGCGAAAAATTCAATGCGGCTCCGATTGTTGCCCAAGGTTATGTGTTCTTCATTACATCCAACGCAAAATTGATTGCCTATAAATAAAAGGAGACTAAAGTGCTTTCTGTCGCAATTATCGGGCGTCCGAATGTCGGAAAATCAACACTTTTTAATCGATTGGTCGGTAAAAAATTGGCGATTGTTCACGATCAGCCGGGGGTGACGCGTGACCGAAAAATGGCTCAGGCGAAATTTAAGGATTTGGAGTTTTCGGTGATTGACACGGCCGGATATGAATACTCTACGTCCGACAATATGGAAAGCCGAATGTGGAAACAGACGCAAATGGCGATTGAAGATGCCGATCTTTGTTTGTTTTTATATGATGCCCGTGCCGGTTTGCAACCCTATGATGAGTTGTTTGCCGATCTGGTGCGCAAAACGCATAAACCGGTTGTTTTGCTCGCTAATAAATGTGAAGGGCGTATGCAGGAGGATTCCGTATTTGAAGCCTATAAACTCGGTTTTGGTGAGCCGATTCCTTTTTCAGCTGTTCACGGAATAGGTTTTGAAGATTTATATTTGGTTCTTAGCCGTGCGATCGAAGAGGAAAAAGAAAAAGCACAGCAAGATGAGGCGGATACGAATGAGGCAAAACCGATTAAAGTAGCATTTGTCGGGCGTCCGAATGTCGGTAAATCAACGCTTGTGAATGCGCTTCTCGGCTCGGAAAGAATGCTGACCGGACCGGAAGCCGGTATGACACGCGATGCGATTACATCAAAATGGCAATGGGAAAATCAGGATTTTGAATTGGTCGATACCGCCGGTTTGCGGCGGCAGGGAAAAGTGACTGATTCACTTGAAAAATTGTCGGTGGAAAATACCATTTATGCAGCCAATATGGCTCAGGTGGTGGTTTTAGTTTTGGATTCGGCGGCCGTTTTGGATAAACAGGATTTAACGATCGCCCGTAAAGTTTTGGAAGAAGGAAGGGCGTTGGTGATAGCCGTGAATAAATGGGATATTGCCGAACGCAAGGAAGCTTTGGAAAAGTTAAACTATAAGCTGGAAACATCTTTAACGCAAGCAGCCGGTGTGCCGACAGTGACCATTTCGGCACTGAAAAAACAAGGCTTGGATAAACTGATGCGTGCGATTGTTAAAGTATATAAACGTTGGAATATGCGCATTCCGACTGCGCCGCTGAATCAGTGGTTTGCCGATGTTCAAGAACAAAATCCGGCGCCGATGGGTAAAAATAAGCGGCGGATCAAGCTTAAATATATTACTCAAGCTAAAATCCGTCCGCCGTCATTCTTCATCTTCTCCAGCAATCCGGAAGGGCTGCCGGAATCATATTTTCGTTATTTGGTCAACAGTCTGCGCGATACATTCGATTTGGGCGGCATTCCGTTGCGCATAACGGTGCGCAAAGCGCACAATCCGTATGCCGATAAAAAATAATTTATTTTTGATGACGCAAATATTGGTCAAGACTTGTCGTGAACTCGCCGCCGAAAGCATAATCTGCCGACAGGATAATAACGCAAGTTAAAACAGCCGCAATGATCATCGTGAGCATATGATTGACACTGCTTTTAATGGTTTGCCACCAGTCGATTCTTTTGGAATTTGTGTGATAAACGTGTTTAAACAGCAAGGCATAAACCAAAGCGATTAAAAACAGTGCGCCGTATAAATAAGGGCTTTTGCAGAAATTAAGCAAACCCTCAATACGATAATGGTATAAACCATACGCGCCGCCGACAACACCCAGAAGAGTCATTGGGTTTAACAAAACGATTCTGATAAAAGAAGTAATTATTCCATACATTTTTCAGTTCCTTTCCTTTCTGTTTTGGTGCATAATACAAAAATGAAGTAAATTTAATCTTAACAAGATTACTGCGCCGCTTGATTGATACAAGTCAAAAGTTTTTGTGCGGCACTTTGTGCAATTTCCGCGCTTTCATCTTCTATTTTTAAACGGATAACCGGTTCGGTTCCGGATTTGCGGACAATGACGGATCCGTGACCGGCAAGTTCTGTCGTGATTTCGTTAATGCATGTTTTGACTTCGGTGCTGTCCATGATGCGTGCAATGGTTTCCTGATTGTCAAAGCGCAGATTATGCGATTGCGCCGGAAACGGCGTAAACAGCGGAAAAATTGCGCTGGCTTTCTTTTGACTTTCCTTGATGCCGAGGCAGATAATCAGTGCCGTCAGCAGAGCATCTCCGGTTTTGGCGTAGTCACTTAAAACCATGTGACCGGACTCTTCGCCGCCGACATTGGATTCGGTTTCAATCATTTTTTCAATGACATAACGTTCCCCGACGGCAGAAGTGTAAAAATCAATGCCGAGCGAACGAATATATTTGCCCAGACCGAGATTCGAATAAATCGTGGCCACAACGGCGTTTCCTTTGAGCAGGTGATGATTCTTAAAATAGGTTGCCAAATAAGCGATGATCTGATCGCCGCTGATGCGATTGCCTTTTTCATCGCATATAATGATGCGGTCACCGTCGCCGTCGACGGCAATTCCGAGATCATAGGCATTTTCCACAACCGTTCGGCACAAATTTTCCGTATGCTGAGAGCCGCAGTCACGGTTGATGTTATAACCGTTCGGTTCGGCGGAAAGAGAGATGATTTCGGCGCCCAGATTTTTGAAAATAAACGGTAAAATCTCCGAAAAAGCCCCGTTGGCGGAGTCGGTGACAATTTTCATACCCGTCAATGCATTCGGGGCGGCAATTTGTGCCGCTGTGTTCACATAATGAGCGATACCGACTTCGGTACGTTCGATCGTTCCGATGTGTTCGGGATGGAAAACGGGGGATAATTCTTCCGCTAAAGCGGATTCGATGTCTGCACTTTGTTCATCGGAAAATTTATCGCCCGAAGAGGTGATAAATTTAAGACCGTTATCCTGATAAGGATTGTGTGAGGCCGTGATCATGATGCTCATGTCCACATCAAGCTGCGGCGTGAGTGTTGTGCATAGCGGTGTCGGAATAACACCCAGATCAAGCACATCAATTCCTTGCGAGGTAAAACCGGCGGCAAGAGCGCTGAAAAGCATGGATCCGGAAACGCGCGTGTCGCGTGCAATGGCCACTTTTTTGCGAGTCGTGCATACGCTGCGGCTTAAAACAATTGCCAATTTGCAACAAAAATCAACAGTTAACGGATATTGGTTAGCGATTCCGCGGATTCCGTCCGTTCCGAAAAGTTTTTTTCCCATAGTCTGTTCTCCCAATATAAAAAAAGCCGCTTTGCAGCGGCTCAAAATAAAGTATTTTTTTAGAATACGTAACGAACACCGCCGTAAATTTCATGAGCATCAACATCAGCTTTGTTAATTTTGCCCATGTCATAATAGCGATAACCCGCATCAACATTGAAACGATTTGTCACTTTAACGGTTAAACCGCCGCCGACAGACCATGTGAAGTTACCTTCTTTGTTTTTGCCGTCAACGACGCTCAATCCCGGAATGGTAAGCGTTGATTTATATTTCAACTTTGTATAACCGATACCGGCACCGACATATGGTGTCAGCCAGCTGTACGGAGCCAAGTCAAAGTAACCGTTCAACATATAAGAGTATGATTTAAAGTTACGTTTTGATGTAGCATCGCCATTATTCGAATTCAGTTTAATGTTATCGCGCCATACATATTCGCCTTCAATACGGAAATAGTCATAACGATAACCTAAAGCACCGCTGAGCATGAGTTTTGTTTTATCAAAATCATTCATGCTGTTACCGGTACCACCAACTTCCGGATTTTCAATTTTGTGTTTTGCAACACCGCCGCGTGCGGCTAAGTACATTCCGTTACAATCAGCCATAGCTTCGCCGGCAAGGCCCAAGGCTAAAGTTAATGCTGACGCGCTTAACAACAATTTGTTCATAGATATACTCCTTTTCTATAGCATTAATGGTTGTTGTGCTCTAAGTTTTAGCGATAAATACTTAATATTTAATTAAAAGTTGGGAAAATACTTTAATTGGCATTGATTTTATTTGAAAATCGGATTACCTTGATCCTCAAGGCAGCCGGATAGCTGCGTCGCGGAATGTAAAATCCGTTGATGAGGAAAGTCCGGGCTTCACGGAAACAAGATACCAGATAACGTCTGGCTGGAGTGATCCAAGGGAAAGTGCCGCAGAAAGTTACCGCCGGATTCATTCCGGTAAGGTTGAAAAGGCGAGGTAAGAGCTCACCGCACGGTCAGTAATGATTGTGGCAAGGTAAACCCTATCTGATGTAAGACCAAATGAGGAGGCTTTAACAGTCGTTAAATGCAAGGATGGTTTCCGATCCGCTCCAGAGGTAGGTCGCACAAGTCGGATGGCGACATTCGGCGCAGATGAATAGCTATCGCACAAATCTTTGCCCTTTAAGGTAAAGCAAATCGTGTACAAAACTCGGCTTACAGGCTGCCTTGCTTGGTTTGAAGGAGAAATGTATGCAAAAAACTTTAGCCGCCGAAGCAGAGATTAATGGTATAGGCTTGCATAGCGGAAAAGAAACAAAATTAACGGTTAAACCGGCGCCGGCAGATCATAAAATTGTTTTTGTCAGAAGTGATTTGCCGCAGAAAAACTTTTTTCCGGCCTTATATAATCATGTTGCGGACACACGTAACTGTACCTGCTTGGGAGATTCGTCAGGACAAATCGTTAGTACAATCGAACATATTATGGCTGCACTGTATGCCGTCGGGATTGATAATGCCGTTGTTGAGGTCGATGGTCCGGAAGTGCCGATTATGGACGGAAGTGCGATAAAGTTCTGGAAATTGCTGAAAAAAGCCGGTACGGTTGATTTGCCGGCAAAAAGAAAATATTTACGCGTGCTTAAAAAAATCAGCTTTGATGATGGAAAAGGTGCTGAAATTACCTTGTCTCCGGCGGACGAGCTGGTTATGCGTTCGGTGATTGATTTTCCTTCGAAAATCGTCGGACATCAAGAGTTTGAAAAAAGCTTTGACGAAGATGTGTTTGCCTCTGAAATTGCGCCGGCCAGAACATTCTGTGAAAAATATCAGGTGGATTATCTGCGCTCTGTCGGTTTGATTCAGGGAGGTAGTCTGGATAATGCCGTGGTTTTGGATGGTGAAACCATTCTCAATGAAGGCGGATTCCGTGTGGAAAATGAATGCGTTAAACATAAAATGTTGGATTGTATCGGCGATATGTATACATCGGGATATCGAATGCTGGCGCGCGTTGATGCCTTTCACAGCGGACATTTTCATAACAATGAAATTTTGAAAAAACTGTTTTCGGACGAAGACAATTATACTTTGGTAGAGGAATAAAATGAAAAAAATATATATGCTTTTATGCTTGATTTTGTTGTTGCCGGCTTGTGCATCGGATAAAACAGCCATGGACAATATGTCGGCGGAAGAATTGTATAATCAGGCTTTTGAAGATTTGGAAAAAACTCGTTACAAAAAAGCGGCCGAAGGATTCGAAAAATTGGAAACAGATCATCCTTATTCAAAATGGGCGGTTAAAGCAAAATTGATGGGGGCTTATGCTTATTACAAAGACGAAAAATATGATGATGCCATTTTGGCCGCAGATCGCTTTATTCAATATCATCCGGGAAATAAAGATGCGCCGTATGCGTACTATTTGAAAGGTATTTGTTACTATGATCAGATTTCGGCGGCGGATAAAGATCAGGGCGATACACAAAAAGCGGAAGAAACTTTTCGTCGGTTGATTGCCTTATATCCAGACAGCAAATATGCGGATGATGCACGCCAGAAAATCAATTTAACCGAAGACTATCGTGCCGGACAGGAAATGATTATCGGTCGCTTTTATTTGAAAAATCATAACTATCTTTCGGCACTTAATCGCTTCAATGTTGTTTTGGAAAATTACCAGACAACAATTCAAATTGAAGAAGCATTGTATCGCGAAATTGAAATTTATGCCATTTTCGGCATGAATAAATATGCAGACGGCTACTATAAAATCCTTAAGCAGAACTATCCGGACGGAAAATGGACAGCCAAAGCGGAAAACATTATGCAGAAAATCAACCAAGCGAATGCAGATAAAAAAATTGCGCCGGCGCCGGTTAAAGATGAGGGAGATAAGGCCGTGCGCGGGCAGGACGATACGCAGTCAGCAGAGAAAAAACCATGGTGGAATATTTTCAAATGGGGCGATGATACAAAAAAAACGACAGTTGTCGAAGAAAAAAACGTATCGTCAGAAGAAAAAAAATCAACTCTCTTGGGATTCTTTGGCTGGGAAGGCGATGAGTAATGCTCAAATCCCTATCAATTCGAAATGTTGTTTTGATTGATAAACTGGACGTGGATTTTGATGGCGGATTCAGCGTATTAAGCGGCGAAACAGGTGCCGGAAAATCCATTTTGCTTGATTCTGTCGGTTTGGTTCTCGGCCGGCGTGCCGAGACGGATAAAATC
This sequence comes from Alphaproteobacteria bacterium, assembly GCA_017475935.1. Classification (GTDB taxonomy): domain Bacteria; phylum Pseudomonadota; class Alphaproteobacteria; order RF32; family CAG-239; genus RUG410. Next base: position 7,287 of record JAFVEP010000054.1, on the reverse strand, counting down.
AGAAAAGATTGCGATAAACTGACGGTTTGTGCCAGCTTTGCCGTTGATGATGCAGATGGTTCGATTCGTGAGTTATGCCGGCAATATGACCTTGAGTATGACCACGAAGTGATCATCAAAAGATCCTTGGACAGAGATGGTAAAGGAAAAATTTTCTTTAATGATCAGCCGATTACGCAAAAGTTACTCAAGGAAATAGGCGCGCATTTGATCGAAATTCACGGGCAATTTGATAATCAGGGGTTGCTTAATGTACAAACACATCAAAAAGTGCTTGATGAATATGGGCATTTGCTGAATTTAAAAAATGAGGTGAAAGAAAAATTTACGGCCTTGAAAAAAGCTGAAAAGGCAAGAGCTGAACTTGAAAATCGTCTTGAAGCGGCACAAAAAAATTTGGAAAATTTGCACCACTGGCTAGCAGAATTCGAAAAAGTTAAACCGCAGAAAGGTGAACTCGAAAATCTGGAAGATAAACGTCGGCAGATGATGAATGCCGAAAAAATATTGGAGAATTTGGATGGCGCATATCAGGCCTTAAACGGCACAAATCAAAGTGTGCGCGATTGCTTGCGCGGCGCGCAGGCGCATATGGCCAAAGTTAACGCGCTGACCAATAAACGCTTTGCCGATATCTATCAAATTATTGATGTGGCGTTGATTAATACCGAAGAAGCAATGAATGAAATTGATCATGCCTCACGGGAAATTCAAGTGGATCAGGAAGATCTGAATAATATAGAGCAAAGACTCTTTATTCTGAAATCTTTGGCTCGTAAACATAACACAACGGTCGATGAATTGCCGAATGTGTGGCGGCAAATGAAAGAAGATGTTGCGCAGATTGAATTCGGTGCGGACGATTTGCAGGCATTGCGCCAGAGAGAAAAACAGTGTCGGGAAGAATACGAAACCTGTGCACGCATGCTGAGCCGGCAACGTCAATTGACGGCCGCAAAATTAGATGAAGCCGTTATGCGCGAATTGCCGGCGTTGAAAATGGAAAAAGCCCGTTTTATGACGCAAATTACGGAAAAAAACGCTGATTCATGGGATGAGGATGGGACTGACGAGGTGAATTTTGTGGTGGCGACCAATATCGGCAGTGAGTTCGGTCCGCTGAATAAAATTGCTTCCGGCGGTGAATTGGCTCGTTTTATGCTTGCCTTAAAAGTTAATTTGGCGCAAAGTTCTCAGGTGGAAACCATGATCTTCGACGAGGTAGATAGCGGTATCGGCGGCGCAACGGCAACAGCGGTCGGCGAAAAATTGGCGAAACTCGGTCAAAATGTTCAGGTTTTGGTGGTGACACATTCGCCGCAAGTGGCTTCCTGCGCATCGGCGCACTATAAAGTCGAAAAAATGGTTGACGGTGAAAATACAAAAACCTTTGTTCGCTTGTTGGATCAAAGTGAAAAATTGGAAGAAATTGCGCGCATGCTTTCCGGTGAAAAAATTTCCGATGAAGCGCGAGCCGCTGCTAATGTTTTGTTGAAAGGCTGATATGGCTGATATTAAGCATGGTATTGAGGTTATACGCGCCAATGTTAAAATAGCGCCGGATAATCCGGGTGTTTATCGTATGCTGGATAAAAACGGCAAAGTTTTGTATGTCGGCAAGGCCAAAAATATCAAAAAACGCATTGTCGCTTATACGCATTTCGATCGGCTTGCTGATCATATCAAACGGATGGTCGCCGAAGTGGATCGCATGGAATTTATCATCGTTGAAAACGAAGCCAAAGCGCTTTTGATGGAAAACGATTTGATTAAAAAATTAGAGCCGAAATATAATATTTTGCTCAAAGATGATAAAACTTTTCCGCATCTGATGATTAATCCGCACGAAGAATTTCCGGCCTTGCGTAAAAGCCGCGGACAACGAGAAAAAAAGTTTAAATATTTCGGACCGTATGCCAGTGCCGGCGCGGTTAATGCCGTGATGGATACGGTGCAGAAAACTTTTTTGTTGCGCAGTTGTCGGGACAGTATGCTTTATCATCGTGAGCGTCCGTGTATGCTCTATCAAATTAAACGCTGCAGTGCGCCGTGCGTGGGCAAAATCAGTCCGCAGGACTATCATCAATCCGTTGAAGAAGTTATTTTGTTTTTAGAGGGCAAAAATACAAAATTGCGTGAAGAATTGGCCATGCAGATGCAAGAGGCCAGCGAACGTCAGGATTATGAGACGGCTTTGGTTATCCGCGATAAAATCCGCGCATTGAGCAGCGTGCAGGGCGGTTTTAATGTGGAATATGCCGATTGGAAATCGGTTGATGTGATCGCCGCGGTGAAACAGGAAAATATGGTTTGCATACAAGTTTTTTTGGTGCGTAACGGGCAGAACTGCGGCAACATTCCTTTTTTTCCCAGACATGTTGACGGCTTGTCGGAAGCAGAAGTTTTGGAAGCTTTTTTGAGCTCTTTTTATGCCGAACATGTTCCGCCGAAAGAAATTATTGTTTCACATGAAATCGAAAATCGGTCTTTTTTGGAAAAAGCCATCGGCGCTTCCATTCGCTTTTTTCAAAAAGGCAATAAGGCAAAAATTTTACTTCAGGCGCAAAATAATGCGGCGGCGGCAATTAAGCGTAAATTGGCGGAAACGGCTTCCGTACAGGCCAATTTAACGGAGATGCAGAAAGTGTTTTGCTTGCCGAAAATACCTCAGCGTATAGAAGTCTATGATAATTCACACAATCAGGGGAGCTTTGCCGTCGGAGCCATGATTGTGGCAACGCCGTCGGGTTTTGATAAAAAATCGTACCGAACATTTAATATAAAATATACGGAAAATACGCATGATGATTTTGCCATGATGAAAGAGGTTTTAATGCGCCGCTTTGAGCATATGAGTGCCGAAAACAGACCTGATGTGATTTTGCTTGATGGTGGTTTGGGGCAATTGCATGCAGTGCATCAGGCATTGGCTGAATATGATTTACGAAATATAACGATTATTGCCATTTCAAAAGGGCCGGAACGTAATGCCGGTAAGGAATTTTATCATGTTTTGGGACGCGAAAGCTTTGCCCTTGAATTTCAGTCGCCGCTTGCCTTCTATATGCAAAATATACGCGATGAGGCGCATCGTTTTGCCATCGGAACACATCGGAAAAAACGCGAAAAATCTGTGTTTAAATCGCAAATTGATGACATTGAGGGAATAGGCGCTAAACGCAAAAGAGATTTGCTGAATTTTTTCGGCTCGGTGGAACAAATTAAATCTGCTTCACTCGGTGATTTGATGAAAGTCGAGGGTATAAGTAAAAAAATAGCGGAAAAAATATATAAGTACTTTCATAATTGAAAAAATAACGTTATACTGCTTTTGTATTAACGTTAATGACTTTATTGACAGGGGGCTCTCGTGTATAATTTACCGAATATCTTGACGATATCCCGCATTGCGGTTATCCCGTTTATTTTCATGTCGATTTATTTCACATCTTTTGTATGGGCAATGCTGGCGGGAATTTTGTTTGTGGCCGCTTCCATAACAGATTATTTGGACGGCTATTTGGCGCGCGCTTGGAATGAAACATCTGTTTTCGGTCAGTTGCTTGATCCGATTGCGGATAAACTTTTGGTGGCAACGGCGCTGATTGTGATTGTGGCTAAAAAATATGTTCATCCCGAAAGCGGTGTGGAAACACCGATGTATTCGTTCGGCTTGACGGTTATTCCAATTTTTGTGATTTTGTGCCGCGAAATTTTGGTTTCCGGATTACGTGAGTTTTTGCGTGAAGTTAATGTCGGTCTTCCGGTGACAAAACTGGCTAAGTGGAAAACGGGTTTTCAGATGACTGCGTTATCCATGATGCTGTTTTGCCAGCTTTCAATGTTTTGGGGGTATTTAGGCGAATTTTTGCTCTGGGTTGCCGCGGTTTTGACCTTTATTACCGGATATCAGTATTACCAGAAAAGTTTGGAATATGTAAAAGCCGAAGAAAAGAAAAATAAATCAACGACTGCTGAAACAATAGCGAAAAACAAAACGAATGCCGCAAAAAAATTGATTGTTAAAAATGCCGCACCGAAAACGGTTGCTGTTAAAAAAACATCGACAGCAAAGAAAACCGTGAAGAAAAAAACGGCGCCGAAAAAGAAAACGGCAAAAATAAGTAAAACCGCCAAAGCATAGGTGTAGCGCAGTATGGTAACGGATTGCGCACATATTCTGGTTGTGGATGACGATGATCGATTGCGTTCGCTCTTGCTTCGGTATTTGCAAGAAAACGGTTTTGCTGTCACCGGTGCTTGCGACGCGGAAAATGCGCGGATGTTTTTGCAGCAATATGCGGTGGATTTGTTGATTGTTGATGTGATGATGCCGAATGAAACCGGTATTGAATTTTTGCAAAAACTGCGTCAGGAAAGCGATGTTCCGGCGATTATTCTGACGGCTATGGGGGAAACGCAGGATCGTATTGTCGGGCTGGAGGCCGGTGCCGATGACTATCTGCCCAAACCGTTTGAACCGAAAGAATTGGTGTTGCGTATACAGAATGTTTTGAAACGTGTGCCGAAAAAAGATCATGCGCGTACACAGATTTTACGCATGGGAAACTGCACCTACGATATGAGTACTAAGGAATTTCGTCATCAAGCGGCCGGTGTTGTTCATTTAACACCGGTAGAACAGCAGATTTTGAGCATATTGGGAGCCAAAACAGGCCAGATTTTTACGCGTGAGAAATTGGCTGAACTGCTGGGGGCCGGACAAAATCCGCGCTCTATTGACGTGCAGATTACGCGCTTGAGAAAGAAAATTGAGGCCGATTCTAAAAATCCGCGCTATTTGCAAACGGTGCGCAGTAAAGGGTATATGTTACTAACTGAATAGGAGAAAAAGATGCATATTAAATTTCCGCAGAAAATAGAAAAAAGTTTGGCTTATTTCAGACGCAAATTTTTACCGAAATCATTGTTTTTCAGAACAATGCTGTTGATTTTTATTCCGCTGATTGTCGTGCAGGTCGTATCGATTTATGCCTTTTTTGACGGAAGCTGGAAAAAAGTCGGCCGTCGGCTGTCGGAAAATTTGGCGCAAAATATGGCTTTTGTGATTCAGATGGATAACGAAACAACAAATTTTGAGCACGTTAAAGAAATGGCTTCCAGTTTATATGGTCTTAAAGTTTCGTACTATGACAACGAAACAAAACATACTATATGGAAAGAAAGCAAAAAGGACAGTCCTTTTGTGACCGGTTTTTTGGTTGAGGCTCTGCATAAACAATTTCCGATGGCCAACAGCGAAGTCTTTATCAATCAGCATCATTCCAACCTAAGTATTTTGGTTGATACAAACAACGGTCTGTATGAATTTAATACGCCGGTGAAAAATATTTTCAGCTCATCGGTGTTCGGATTCGTTTTATGGATGATCGGTACTTCGCTTTTATTGTTTGTTGTTGCGGTGCTGTTTCTGCGCGTTCAGGTGCGCTCGATTACACAGTTGGCACAGGCGGCCGAAGATTTCGGTAAAGGTATCAATACGAAATTTAAGCCGTATGGTTCAATTGAAGTGCGCCGTGCCGGATTGGCTTTCACGAAAATGAAAGAGAGAATTTTACGTCAGATTTCCGAAAAAACTCAAATGCTCGCTGGTGTTTCGCATGATTTACGCACACCGCTGACGCGTATGAAATTGCAGATGGCTATGATGCCGGATAATAAAGAAAATCGGGAATTTGTACAAGATATTGATGAAATGGAAAAAATGCTCGACGGCTATTTGGCTTATGTCAGCGGTGAGGGCGGCGAAAAACCGACCTTTGTAGATATGAATGAAATGGTCAGCAGTATCATTAACAAATATCGCAAAAATTCAAAGGCGATGATTCGCTATTCGACAAACTATGACGTGAGTGCCGTCCAAGGCCGTGAACAGGCTCTGCGTCGTGCTGTGACGAACGTGATTGAAAATGCTTTTCATTACGGTGAAACGATAGCCGTTAAGTTGGAAAGTGATGAAAAACGCTTGGAATTGACGGTTGATGATGATGGTCCGGGGATTCCTGAAGATAAACGCGAAGAAGTGTTTAAGGCCTTTTACCGTGTCGAAGGATCACGTAATAAAAAGACCGGCGGTGTCGGTTTGGGATTGGCCATTGCCAAAGACGTTATTGTTTCGCACGGCGGATCTATTCAATTATCAGACAGTGATTTGGGAGGTTTGAGAGTTCTCATCAGTCTTCCCTTATAGTCGCTTGAGTCGGCATATCCGCAAAAGTTCGTTTTCGTGGTAAAGGCCGCAGACTTAAAAAAAACGGCGTCGGTTTGCTTGACGCTGTTTTTTATTTCCAAAAGACGGCTTTTAAAAAAAGACGTGTCATAAAAGGGAGGGTAACACTTTTTATAGATATAGCGCTGCGCAAAGGTTAGATTCCTTGAGCACCTGACACGGCGTGCAGGTGCAGGAATGACAATATTTTTATAGATATAGTGCTGCGCAAAGATGGGATCCCTTGATTCGCGGACGCGCAACGCCGCGAAAGAGATGGTGTTATTTTTATCTCGGAAATTTGTTAACGAGGTTGTGAGTTTTTCATAAGGTATTTTTTAGCGCTCAAAATGCCAGAAGTAATAGATATTACATCTGTTGTTATCTTTACATTTTTGGCATATTTTTGCAATATCGGAAGGAGTTGAATTTCGTAAACAAGAAGGATTATTAACAAGGCAATTTCTATCGCCATTTTTTCCGCCTGTACCCCCGTCGTCATGGTGGATGTTTAGCATCCACAAAGAAGAATGAAAGGACATGGCTGTTTGGTACAAATTGACGCATTGTTCAAAGGCATTGCCATTGTTGAGGTAAATGTAAAAGCCCAAAAAAGTGGATGTTGTGTATCGATTTATCCAGAAGATGGCTCTATTTTTGAAAATGTCATAAACAAATGTATTATCTTCTCTGATCATGTCTTCAGGTATCCATCCGAGATTCTTAAAAACATGTGTATTGCCTCCTGCTTGAATATCGGACATGCTGGCGGAGAGTGCGCCATACTGCGTTTCAATGGTAGCCAAAATAGTGCTGATTTGCTCGCGCTGTTTGTTCAAAAGGTGGCGGCGCATGGCATGAGAATAGCCGGTGATTGAGCCGACGGTCAGGACGCCGATTATAGCCAGCACGCCTAACATCTCAATCATACTGCGGCCGCATTGAGGCACATCTGCTTGTCTTTTTTTCGCTTGTGTACCTCTGTTGTACACGGCGCTCAAAAAAGTCGGCGCATCTCCGGCGCATAGCGAAAGAAGACGATTGTTGAAAAGAGTTGT
>JAFVEP010000053.1 GCA_017475935.1 Alphaproteobacteria bacterium | reverse complement strand
TTGTTTTTCTTTTTCCTTTTGTTTTTGGCGTTCTTTTTCTTGTTGTTTCTCTTTGTCATCACTTGCTGTATCCGGCGCTTTTGGAAAATCAATCGGTTGATCGACAGTGTTCTTTTCTGTCGGCTTAAGATTTTGCGCCAGCTTGGACGTGGTTTGGGCTATCTTTTCACTGAAACTTTTAATAAAACTAGAACTTTCCGTCGGCTTGTCCGTTTCCGCTTGCGGCTGAACCGTCGGTTCAAGTTGTTTTTCGATTGGTGTTACGGGAACGGCGGTGTTTTGATCGTCGGAGGTGACGTATACCGGTTGCGCGTTTTGTTTGCTGATTGTGATGTAAATGGGTTGTGAGTTGTTTTGTTCGCCGATGCGTTTAGCCAGATCATGCTGCGATTGGATAATGGTTTGCGATAACATCTCGCCGAAAGCTTTGATAGCCTCGACTTGCTGTTTGCCATTTTCGCGCAGAGCCTGTGTGACCGAATCGGTTATTGCCGAAACGGGAATATCTTGATTCTTCGGCAAATTCGTAAGGCTACTACGCAAGGTATCAATCATTTGCTTAAAATCGTTATGACGCCGAGATTCACTTTCTTTGATAGATTGGGTTATTCCTTTGAAGGCGGATGAATCAATGTTGATATTGTTGACAGTTGCCGAATTTGAGTTGTTTGTCTGGCTGTTCAGCTGAGCGCCCGATGGAACTTGCATGCTCTCAGTTGTTTGCTGCATCAGGCGGCTTTGAATTTGTGAGACAATCAGATCCGTTTGCTGCTTCATCTGCATGTTTTGCGTATCAAGCTGTTGCAAAAATTGAGTTTGTGTTTGCGTAAGCTGGGCTATGTTTTGACTTTGCGCTTTGTTGAAAAGCTCAATATTCTGCTCCTGAATCTTTGAAAATTGTTCCATGTTATGCGATAACATGGTTTCGGTCATTTGCTGCATGTTGCTGGCATAGCTGTTGAGTGATTGGCTCAAAACCGATGAAAGGTCGCTGATGTTGCTTCCCGAAGACAAATTATTTTTCTTAAAAGCTTGGGCTAAAGAATCTGCTAAACTTTGCGCAAAATCAGAGCTGATGGTGACAGATCCGCCGGCAATCTGCGGAGCATATTGCATGGCTGATGACTGTTGCAAGGATGCCTCTTGAACGGCAGGCATTTGGGATGATTTTTTGCTTTTTTTGAGACCTTTTGTTTCTTCTAAATCGGCGATGTATTCCAATAAAATGCGTCCGCCCGGAATTGTCGGCATTAAATCGCGAACACGCTCGGGCATTTCAAGCAAAGATCGGTTAAAATCTTCCTTCGTGGCATTGTTGAAAATATGCATCTGATGGAAAATATTTAAATAGCGTTGGGCAACCAGAATCGGACTTTCTTCCTGATCTTCGCCGCTCTTATATTCTACGTTATTTATGATTGTATCGTTCGTCAAGTTTTTGCCCTTCAATTCCCTTGTATACAATAAACACTCTCTATCTTACAACAGAGAGTGTAAATTTCTTGTTAAAATTGCAAAAAAAGCAATCCGATTTACAGATTGATGATGACTACCTTATGCAGACGCGGTAAATCACTGTTTGCCAGATTAACACGTTCATCCGGATTCCAGCGCAATCCGTAAAGCTGCCCGTTTTCATCTTCACGGATGCTTAAAAGCTTTGTTTCCGAATCGGAAATGTAATATAAGGCGATATCTCCCGCGCTGACAACTTCATTCGGATCAATAAACAGTACGGAACGGCTTGACAGAAGAGAGCCTAAACGGCGCGTGCACAATGAAACGGCATAAGCGTCCGGTTTGGCAATCAGCTGCGCCGGACAAGATACTTCCTTAAAACTGCTGGAACGATCGATCAGAATGTTGCCTTCCGCATTGCTGACACCATACACCGGCAGCATAATGGATTCACTTTCCTGCAAAGCGGCTAAATTAGAATAACGTGCATTATTTAAAACTTTGTAGCGCGTGTCATTATGTTCGATGATTTCTTCCAAACGACCTTCGGTTTCGAGTTTTTGAATAGCCTCTTTCAATTTTTCAACAGTCATTGACAATGCTTTGGCTAAATTCTGATATTCTTTGTCCGAAACTTCGCGCTGGCCCATTTCGATACGATGGTAAACAGATAAGGTCATATCGGCACTTTCGGCAACTTCCATCAATGTTAAGCCTTTTTCATTGCGGATATGGCGCAAACCGGCACCAAGCGTTTTCAGACCGGCTGTTTGATTGATTTTGTTGCGGCGTTCCTGTTCGCGCTTCCATGCTTGAACAACTTCTTGCTGAGAATTTTGTTCATTGACGTACAAATCTTGCAAAGCGCAATCCAATAACTCAGCAACTTGGATAAGCTGTTCCTGATTTAAGCGGCGATAACCTTTTTCAATTTTTGATATGGCCGACAAACTGACGCCCAAGCGGTCGGCCAGTTCCTGCATAGGCATACCGCGCAGTCTTCTGTGCATTCTGATTTGATTCGGGAAAATAATTTCTTCCATGACTAAGCCTCTAATTTACGTGAATCTCTATCTTTTCACATAATAAAAGCAAATTTGAAAAAAGCAAGACAAAAAATATTTTTATATACAAAACATTCATTGATCCGCCGCTTTTGTCTTATCCTCCGAGCTTTTTGAAGTCATCTCCGAGAAGATCGTGCAATTTATCCATTTCCGAGTTTAGTGAATTCAAACGATCTTGCATAGCTTGTTGATTTTCGGCATTCGGTGTGCCGGAAATGATTTCAAGCAGCTTTTTGGCTGATTCAATTTGTGCTTTCAGCTCTTTGTATTTGTCTCGGTTGGCTTCAATCAGCGGATTTTGCTCTGTTTGGGAGGCTTGCTCCTGAGGCTTAACTTCTTGTTCTTGGCGTGGCTCCGGTTCTTCAGCCGGCTGTTGTTCGGCTTCTTGGCGCGGTTCGTCTTCCGACTCTTGGCTTGGTTCGTCTTCTTCGGAACGTGCATCCGATGCGTCATCATCATTGAAGAAGTTAAAAATATCGTCATCATCGCGTTTCAGCTTTTCTTTTTCTTCGTCCAAGAGAGAGCCGTCCATTGCTTTTCTTCCTGCTGAAAACAGTGATTCTGTTAAGTCATTTTCGGATCTTTCGTGTCCTCCCATCAGTTCTTTGCTTAATGCTTCCGAGATGGTATCTGTCATGATCATTGAGGCCTTTTGATTGGCATCTAAAGAAGAAATGCTTCGAGTGATAACATCCATGGCTTCCACATTTGGTGTGCCATCCGGATTTTGACGCATGCCGTCGGCCAGCAGCGTGGCTGCTGCTAATTCTTGCGGGCTCATTTGCGACAAAGCGTTTTTATCTGAGCTGAGGTTATGTAAGCGATGACCGAGAACATCGCCCAATACGTTCTTCAGTAATTGTGTTTTCTGACCTTTCGATTGATTTTGATCGGCACCGACAGCATTGGAGAGCGACAACAATCCGTTCATATCAAGAGCTTCAACTTGCTGTTGCAGGCTTTGGCCGTCCTCGGATAAAGCATCTAGGATGGCTTGCCCGCGCGTAAGTCTTTCTTCTTCCAAGCTCTGATGGATTTGTGCACGAAGCTGTGCAGAAGTTCCTTGGCTGGACAGAAGTTGATATTTTTGTTTTTCTGAAGCGACAGACAAAGCTTGATTAATGATGTTATCCGCTCGGTTGTCTCCGCTGTTGCGCCGTCTGTCTGCCAACTGAATGATGGCGAACAGATTGTTTTCATCCATGGCCTGAAGTTTTTCAGGTGTTACACGGTCAAATTCTTGGGTAATGGCTCTGTCCATCCTTTCTTTGATTTGATCATGATGCTGCGTGTTCGGGTTTTGATCAAGAGCTTTTGCCAGAGAATTAAGTTCACCGGCATCCATTGACGCAATCTGCAGGTTGATCGCTGTTGTGGATCCGTCGGCATTTAATTGATTCAACAAATATTTGCCGTGAGAAATCTGAGACTGATCAAATTCGCTCGGTGCAGCCGGTGCTGCTGCCAGTGTGCGCGCTTGAGCCGTACCGACTGCGGATTGAAGCATATTTTGTACATCATTCGGATCAGTGATCGTTTTCGGTTTGTTATCACCATTGAGCTGGCGAAGATGGTTGTCAAAATCTTGCTGTGTGAACCCAGCCATGGCTTGGTCACGATTGATGCTGATACCCCAAGTTCCGTTGGCACTGAGCGGCGGATGCGTGCGATTGATTTTATTGATATAATCACTGAAGGCATAATTTGTCTGTACTTGATAGCCGCCGTTTTTCAGACGCGTAAGGCGTTCAGTCTTGGTCTGAATACCATTGGAGAGCGTACGCAGAATGTTGCCCTGTTTGTCGGTCGTTTGATTATTAATAACCATTTGATTACCGACCATTTTGGCATTCAGAATTGTCGTTGAACCATCGGTATTGGTTTGCGTGATGGTAATTGAATCGTCTTGATTAAGGGTTGTTTGGCGATTTGCCGCTTGCGAGTCTATGCTCATACCGCGCTGTTTGAGATGTTGCATAACCATTGCTTCGGCTGTTTGCGTTTTGTTTGTGGACGTATTCATGATGTGGTTATATGCATTCATGTCGGTTGTTCCATCGTTTTTTGTCAGGAGCTGAATATCGCCGATGGAGGTTTGGCGACTGATGATATTTCCGTTTTTATCACGTCGTTCGGTAACGGTTGTGTAACCGTCATTGGTTGTGGTTCTCTCGCGGCTGTTTATGAAACGATTACCCGAAAAACTTGTGGTTGACGTGCGTGAAACATTGCCGTTTGCATCTTGTGTGGCCGAAACTTGGCGGCTGAATCCGAAAAGTGAGAAATTATGGCTGACTGTTGTGCTGCCGTCGGCATTGGTAGTTGTTTTTGATCCCGGAAGTCTTTGCAAAGCAGACATTGTTAAACCATTGCGCAGGTTCATGCCGGCACCTAATGCGTGTATGCCTTGTCCTGCACTGCGGCCTAATGAAGCAGCACCACGAAGAGCGGCTTGTCCGGCTTTGCCGCCGGTTAATCCGGCTTGCTTGGCGATACTGCCTGCCGTTCCGCCGACTTTTTGACCAATCCCGAGTCCCAGATCGTTGGCAAATTTGGATGCCAGTTCTTTGGCTTCACCGAAGAAGGTCCAGCTTAACAGCATAATTAAACCAATTTTCAGTGCGCCGATACCCCACCAAGCAAGGCCTTCCGGTGATAATGCCGTGACGAAAATGTGTTCATCCGGCGCTGTTCCCGGTGTGTAGCCGATCCAAGAATTAAGGTTTGAGTTAATAACGTACATGATAACCGACATAAACACGAAATTGAACATCGCATTCATGAAAAGATCCCATATTTTTTTGAGATATTTTGAGGTTATTTTGAAGGCATAAGCGCCGATTGCACATGGCAAAAGAGCCGCTGCAACACAGAATTGCAAAATACAGTCAACTAAAAACCACGGGAATGCCAGCAATAACAAAGCGCCAGCCAACCATAAAACAATACCTGTTGAAAGATATCCTAAGTGCGGCATAACTTCAGCCCACTTATGGCGTCCCCAGGCAACGCAGCTCGAGTATTTGCCGAGTGACATTAAATATCCGGTGCTGTCTTCCATTTTTTTGATGCCGCAAATGATTGATTGGCCGATTTGCTTCGGCAAAGCACCGATTTTGGCACCTTTAGCAGCATCACCTTCACCGCCCAGTGTTCCCTTGATGTCCGGAAAACCGCTTTCTTCGTCATAACCCTGAATGTTTTGCATGTAATCGGCAGTCAGATCGCACCCTTTTTCAGCAGCTTCATCCATGACATTGTTGAGAATGTTGGCAAAGTTGAATCCTGTTTGCAAAACCGGTGTGAGTGTGACATTCATTACTTCGTACATCGCACCGCCTAAAATGAGAACAACGACAGCTACACGGAAACCTTGGAACAAAATACCTTTGAGCATTTCTCCTGTTGATTGTTTTGAAGCAGAAGTGACTTGTTTCAACAAATACAGAGCAATCCAGATGCAAAAGCCGATGATAACCAGATCTTTGGTCGGTTCTGAAAATTTGTAGTTGGCAATATAGGCAATTTCGCTGGCCGCATTGAAAATGGTTTTAAACATGCGGCAGAAAACGCAACTGTCGGAATTTAAGTAATCACCAAAGCGGCAACCATCAGATGGATTACCCTGCGAATCTACCTCGGCAGTCTTGCCGTACATGGCATCGTTCGGATCGGCACTATTTCCGTCATCGGCATGACAATTTTTTTCACCGTTGCAGAGCTCTCCGAGATTGACATCGCATTTTCCACAAAGAACCTGTAAACCGCCGCAGTCCGGATGCAGAACTTTTTTACTGCCGATGGCTGTTCCGCAGGAGGAGCATTTATTGAGATCCAAATCATCAATAACTTCAAAGTGGAGGTGAATATCATACGCTCCACCATCTTCTCCAGGACATTTTTTTAGAACCGCACTGCAACCGGCACGAGTTCCGGATTGTTTGCTACTATCACAAGGTGTAGCTCCCGGACTTGCAGCATTAGATCCGCCTTCAATACCGATAACATCACCTTTTTTGACGGATTGTCCTTTTGAAACAGCATATTTGAATAAGTGACGATAAATGGTTGTGTAAGCTCCGCCGCCTGTACATCCTTTGGTGTGGGTGATGGCGATTGTGCGTCCGCCGCAACCGGACGTGTTCACGTAAGATACAACGCCGTCAGCAGCTGCATAAACTAAAATATCCGTTTTGCCGCCACCACCGATATCTGCGCCGTAGTGGTTACGCGGCGTCGCATTGCCGCCGGCACCATTCGGACGGTATCCTAAACCGGAATAAGAGCCGGAAGCGCTGGTCGGGTTTGAAAGAAAGCAGCCGTTTTTTGTGTTTTCTTTAACGCAATTCCCACATACGACATTGCTACTGGATGTTTGAGCGTATTGACCATTTTTATTTTTTTGGGCGACGCATCTGTTCGGCAGAGAAGAACAAGGCTGCGGTCCGGAACACTGCCCCGCAGCAGCTTTCTCGTCGGCTAATGAAGAAGAGATAGGAAATAGGATGGCTATTCCGATAATCAAAAACAGAATGTGTATTTTTTTCATTGCGTTCTTCATTTTATTCATTCCTATCTTGGTTTTGTTGTGCATCATTCTTTTTTTCGGAAGAAGATTGTTGTGATGTGTTTTCTTGCCGTGTTGACTGCTCTGATGGGGCTTGTCCTCCTTCTTTTGCTGACTGCGAAGGATTCTCTGTCGGTGTTGCCGGATCAGCTGTTGTTTGCGGTTGTACCTGCTGAGATTCCTGTGTCGTTGTCTGTTGAGTTTGTTGGTCTTGTTGCGGAGTTTGTGTCGGCTGTTGTTGTGTTTTTGGATTTGTCCCGCGGAAATCGGTACGCGGAGCCATATCTTTGCCGCCGCCCAGAGCTTCTACGTTGCGTCCGGCCGCATACATGGCTGATCCGGCAGTTTCCAAAACCGTGCGGACGAAAATTTGCGAGCCTTTCATAATCAAATTTTGCGCTGCTCCGGTCGGGTTAGCCCTCAAACCGGCGGTTGCTTGTTTGAACATGGCTTTCGGACCTTCTTGACGGACGGATTGTGCCAATTTTGCCAAAGATTGATAAGTTTCAACTTGCAAAAAGATGTTGCGGCCTGAGAAAATAGCTCCCGGAGCTAAAGAAATCGGTGCATTTTTATTCGTCATTGCTCCCATGACAATGCCGCTGGCAAGCGTTGATGCCACATTGTCGGCTGAAGTCGGCGGCGGTGTAAATCCTTGCGGCAGACC
Source organism: Alphaproteobacteria bacterium (assembly GCA_017475935.1). GTDB lineage: Bacteria > Pseudomonadota > Alphaproteobacteria > RF32 > CAG-239 > RUG410. The sequence goes on along the minus strand of JAFVEP010000053.1, from coordinate 9,737 downwards.
GGATACATCCTGCGGTTTTTCCATTGGCGGATTTTGTTGTGTGTCGGTGGTGCCGTCTGCTGTTCTGGCGGCGGACGGACCGATCGGCGAAGTTGGTGCAGTCGGCGAAGTTGGTGTCGATGATGTAGGCGGTGTTCCGCCTTGTGCGCCGCCGAGAAGAGTCGGGTTTGAGTAACCGCGGATTTTATTGCCGGCCCATTGCATTCCTTTTCCGGTTTGAGTAGCAATGATATCTTTAGCCAGATTGGCTGCAGGTTTGACCATTCCTAGTGCGCGCGATTTCATAAATCCGAGTGCTTGTGTGCCTTTACGCATCATCGGAGATGCGTTTCCGAAAATGTTATCCGGAAAGACTTTGTTAAGATAATCGTTAACACTGGATTGCATAATTTTAAGACCGGCAAAAAGGGAAAATACAACCAAAAGGAATGTATCGGCATGCAGTGCAAAACCTTGACTCATTTGTTCGCCGCTGTCATCCGTCAGAGCTTTGGCAAAATTTTCCTGATCAATGACGCCTCCGAATACAACTGATTGAACCAAGGTGACTGCATAGGCTACACCGATGGATAAAAAGGCGAAAAGCATGGCATTGTGCAGAATAATGCTTAGATTTTTCTCAAATTTATCTTTGGTCGGCGGAAACGGCCATAACGCAATACTGATCGGTAAAAACAGAACGGCAAAACCGATTTTGAAGGTGACATCAATGAAATACATTCCGATACATAAAGTCATGAAAAAGGCCGCTAAATAAATGATTCCGCCGCTGAACCAAAGGCTTAAATTAGGGACTTTCAAAGCGCACATGTTGATCGCCTTAAATCCGACACAGGTATATGCAACATCCGAAGCGTAGCAGGTCAATGCATTACCATAAATATAAAGCTGAGAAAGCGAAGCATATATGCGAAGCATAATATCTTGCAGGCCGGATAAAATTTGCGGGCTGAAAGTGCTTGGAAAATTGATATCGTTTATTTTTGAGCCGCTTTCTTGTTTATCTTTACACAAATTTTGATATCTTTCGTCTGAAAAACTCAAGTTTGCAAAACCGCCGTTATCGGCTAAGTCTCCAAAGTCTCCGAGTGCGCCGGAAATCACGCCTTGAATATTCGTATCGGACAGGGAATTACCGTTATAGGTGACATTGGATCCATATACGCTTTGTTCTTTAGCAATGATTGTTTTGCCGTAGCGGGAATCACGGAAGCCGCCCAAAGCGTAGTTTTTGTAATAACAGTGAGCGCCTTGATAGCTGCCACTAAGGTCAACTCGGGTTCCGGCGCCGGCAAAAGTTTGGCTGGCTGCACTGTGGGCTCCGCCGATACAGGTTCGATATGCGGTGGCTCCCTGAGTAAGATCTTGTAATTGTCCGGCAAGAGCTTTTTGTGCCACTTCAAGACATTTTCGGCCTTGAGGGTTTTTATTCAAGATGGCCAGAATTTGTTCGTCGGTTGTGCTTTCGGTTAAATATTTATACACATAGGAAAAAGCGTAGGTGTGACCTTTACCATTACGCCAGCGTTGCGTTAGAATATCGCCGATGGAAACTTTGCCGCCCCACGCCTTATAGCGATTCATAATGACATTGGCTACCTGTTGAACCTCACGAGGATCTTTATAACAACCGATTTCTTTATATAATACGATGGCCAGCATATTGGTATCGCTTGCGCGGTATTGAATGGCAGCATGCGTGGCAACTGCTCCGATCATGCCAAACAAAAGAGCGGCTAAACAAAAGAAATATGAAAATTTTTGCGATATTTTCTTCATGTTAGCCTCCGCCCGCGCTTAAAACACCATTGAGAATTTGTTTACCATAATCAATACCTGTCAGCATAATCGGATTAACGATCAGCGATGCCAATGTTTCTTGAGCATAATTGATGACCAGTCCGGCCAAGGCGACTTTAAATCCCATTACCAAAATAGTTTCCAGCATTTCTCCCATTTTAATCGGCGCAATGGAGCTGACTTGCTGCAAAATATAATAAGCCAGCCAAATGGCAAAACCGAGCTTTAAAATAAGCAGTCCCAACTCAATGCAGACAGAAAGTGCGTTGACAGCAGCCGATAAAAATGCATTGGTCATGATGGTGACAACCTTACAGTACCAGCAGGATTCTAAATTCATGCCATTGTCAGGCAGATATTTTTGGCGCATGGTATTCAAAGAGCAATCATGTTCGGAATCTTTATCTCCTTCGTGTTCTCCTTTTAATTTTTCTCTACCATCTTGGCTTGAGGCTGTTGACGCAGATGCTGTTTCCGCAGAAGATGCTGAGGTCTGCGGTGCCAACGGCGGTGTGACAGATTCGGTGTCATCTGTCCTTCCGTGTGAAAAATAATCAGTCGTCGTATTCATGTCTGTGTTTCCGCCAGAATAGGCGTTCATCCAAATGTTAGAACCGGAGTTGTTCTGGCATTTCGGACAATCATAACAATAAAAACGGCTACAAGCATCTTCTACAGTATCACACTCTTCTGTACATGCTAAAGAAACGTTGGAGAAAAAGACTGTGCCTACTATTGTTAGAATGAGCAGGAGGATCTTAAATTTTTTCATTTGTTAGACCTCCGTCTCTTCATTGTCCTGACTTTGCCTGCGGCCGGCAAGCCGCTGAACCTTTGCTCGCAACTCACGCGCTTTTTTAACCATCTCGCGTACCTTAGCCGAGTACTCAGCCGCCATGGTCATTGTCTTGCCGGCACCGGCAGTTACGATGACAAAGATGGCGCTGGCGACTTTACTGACCAGTTTGGCAATGTTCTTTTGCAGGTTGGCGCTTCCGGCATAACCGACGATGCTTTCCGTCAAGTTGATGGCCAATCCGCTGGCTTTCAAAACTAAAAATCCGATAAAAATTAAAGCCAATGCAGTTGTACCGAAAGTTTTGAAAGTGTTCGGATTTCCAATCGTATCGTAAATCATCGGATCGCGTAACAAAGTGACCATGGCATAAATGCACATGGAAATTAAAATGCCCAAACACATCATAATACCGGCCGAACTGAGCATGATCTTAAGTCCTAAAATGGTCCATTTCCGTGTCTGTTCAAACGGATAAAACATGATCAAAAACGGGGTGATAATGATCATGATATCAAAGCGAACCAAACTATCCAGAATGTAGAAAATGAAACCGAGTTTAGCAATCAGAAAACAAACGTATAAAAAGATTCCGGTTATCGCTGCGATAGGCGTTGCTACTTCGAACAAATAGTAAGAAATGTGAGTGCCGATGTTTAAGTGATCGCTGGCAGCACATGCCATGCATTCCATGAATCTTGCCGGTGCATCGGAAATTTTTGACGAGTTGACAACAAGCGCAGCGCTGTCAAATTTGCAGGCATCTGTTTTATGAACAAATGCTTCACATAAGGCTTGATCCTCGTCAAAGGTAGGAAAGCGGAGATGGTCAATTTGAACACCGCTCATATTTCCCAAACTCTGCATAACTTGAGAGGTGAACTCAAGGAAAGTGATATAAATCGGCATGACAAAGCTGTTGATTGCATAAAAAATGTTATCCGGCGTGGAAACGAGCAAACCGCAGACAAAACATAGTGCGCCTTTGCGGATAATCTTAGTCCAGAACTCGCCCATGGATTCGGGAGTAGGTGAGGCAACATGGCGCAAAATTTGGAAGGCCATCCATACTGTGAATGCCAAAACCATGATCTCCATCAGTTTTTCACCGGTCAGTGTGTTGAAAACTTTCAACGCCATATCGTTGAAATTGCCGTATATTAAGGTGATGAGTGATGCTTGCCAACAAGAGCTTTGCGAATCATTTAAGGCTTCGATATTTCCACCGGCGTGGTCAGGGTTATCTCCTTGCTCGTATTCGGACATTAATCGGCCGCCCGGCTTATTGCTGCATGCCGATAAAAGAAACATAGAGCATAGAACAATGCATAAGATTTTGCATAATGTCATCAGTTTAGCTTTGTTCATGTGTCCGTCCTTCAATTTTTACCACTATCCTATTCTAACACAAAATATAAAAAAGAAGTGTTACAATATGGTTAAATTTGTTCCTTTAGCTCTCATCCCGCGGGTTTTGATCGTTTGGAGGCGTTTGATTTTCCGGCGTTTCCAACCCTGATCCCTGATTCTGATTTTGGAATTGTCCGAGACCGACTCTTCGACCAATCCATGATGCGGCTCTTACATCAGCGGTTGAGACAAAATCTGCGGTTGCTTTGGCCGCTCTTCCGGTCGCACTAACAGTTTTTTTAATAAGTTCAGGTGTTCTCTTATCATATTGCCGGCGTACATAGCCTTTGGCAGCGCGGCCGGCTGATTTGGCGGCATTGCCAACGGCTTGTCCTGCAGAACTGTGGGCAACCGTGCTGGCAAAGGATGATGCCCCTTGGAGTGTACCTTTGCCGACTGATTTAGCCTGGGCCATTCCGGCTGAGACTGTTGCCGAAGCAGCTATGCCGCCGAGTTTTGAACCGAAGTTCGATCCGCCGCCGCTGGAGAATGTCGAGGCTATGGCGTTGGTTTTACTAATCAACTTAATGGCATATACGCAGCAGGCAATCAAAATTAAAACAGCTTCCGTATCGAGATCTGTCAGATTTTTAAGCAGCTTAATATTATCGTCGTCAGATGAGTTCAACAGTTTGATCAATGTTTGGCTGTTGGTTGTACCGCCTGTGGTGGCAAAACTGACAATTTCTAAGCCGATGGTCATTAAAATGCCAATCATAACAAAACTGAAGAAAACATTCATCAGCATTTTAACGCCGGTAAATGAATATCTTTGTGTTGCTTTAAATGGCCAGCAGGCGATAAATAACGGCAGTAAAGCACTAACAAAACCGAGTTGAATTGTGCAGTCGATAAAGTAAAAAATCAGAGCAATCCATATGATTAACCCAAATCCGTAATTGATAATACCAGCGAGCCACATGCTGACATCCGGCAGAAGAGATCCATCATTTGCCCAGCCGTGGCAGATTAAACCGCGCCCGATAGCCGGCATGATTAATGCAACATGATTGAAACACTTAACGGCGTTATATACTTTGCCTATAAACTCTTTGCCGAAAACGCCACCATCGATATCAACCGGATCGTTAAACGGACAAGTGTTGTTGGCGGCGGTTAAAATGGCTAATCCCATATCCAAACCACCTTTGATGACTGGCATGATAAAGTAATCATAAATAAACTTTTGATCATTTAAGATCAGCACGGTGATTGCAACTTTGAAGCCCAGTACAAGGATGTTTTTCAAATATGAACCGATTCCGCTGCCGGCTATGTTGGAAACTGTTTTGAGAGTTTCGAGCGCCAAAAGGGCAAAGAAAATAGCAATCACAGCACCGGAAATCGGTTGTGCGATGTTCTTCCATGCTATATTGGCAATGCTAACATCGGTAACCAAAATGACTTTGACGATACGGCAAAACGGACAGGCAATTAACTTATTCATATACTCGGAAAAAAGCGGACAGTCATCATCGCTTTTTTTGGGTTCATCTTCTGTATCAGTTTGGGCATAACATTCCGCATCATCTGAATGTTCTGAACAGACACATTTTTTAGGGACGGAAAGGTCTCTTCCGCCTTTTATGTCAAGCATATAGCCAAGACGTGCGCTGGCTGCGGTATACTGTTTTTTTGCTGACCATGCAAGATTTTGTCTTGCTTGACAGCTTTCATTATTTGCTTGCTCATTTGACCAGACAACACCGGTAAATTTGTACAAATCGTCGTTAGTTAGCAATTCATGGGCTTGGTTATTATTTGCCATTTGAGCGGCAGCTTTTTGCTCTGTTGTATAAGTAGTCGGTATCCCTAGATCAAGAGCACTGTTGCATTGTGATCGGTAATTTTCAGCTGCTTTGTTATAGCTTTTTAAAAGTCCCGCAACAACAGGAAGTGCTGCTTGAATGTTTTTATCAAGATTTTCTTCAACTTTTTGATCGCACGAAGATTCTTCATCAGCATAAGTCATCTGAGGCCAAAACAGCATTGTGGTGAAAACAAGCGAAAGCAATATATATAAAATTTTATTTTTCATCGTCACTCTCTTTCGTTTCTTCGTTTGGTTCCGGTGAATTTTCGGATATTTTCGGAATGCCGATAAAATATAAAGCACAGCCGATCACCAGTAAAAATGCACCAAAAGTTATATAACTGAATGTATTTGTACTGACAACGGAAAGAATATCCGAACGCAGGACAATAAAGACGATCAAGAAGATGAAAAACGATAAAAATACAGATTTCATGTCAGCCTCCTTTATTCATTCGTTTCCTGCGCAGAGTTTTCTTGTCTTGCGCCTTGCCCATCGTTGTTATCTTGACTGCGATTTTGTCCGTCGTCGTTAGAACTTTGATCTGCGTTTTGCTGCCCATTTGTTCCACGATTGCCAAATAATTTTCCGGTGATTGCTTGTCGGACAGCATTTTTGCCTGCATGGAAAGCACCGAGCGCGCCGCTTGCTTCAGCCAATTTTGCTGTTTCATGGCCGCCTGCCTTGAGTGTGGAACCGGCCACTTTTGCGCCTATTTTAACGGTACTGAGTGCGGCGTTTTTGAATTGCGCCGTGGCCGCCCCGCCGATCATATTACCGGTATTCAAACCAAGACCGCCGGCAAACTTGTTGGTTATATTCGGAATTTCTCTGATTAATTTCAGTGAAATAGCGCAGGAAACAAGAAGCAGAATCATTTGTAGACCGCCGAAATCAATCGTTCGGTTAAGCATATCGACGTCATTGGCATTCAAGGCATCTTTGAGGGTATCCACGGAAATACCTTCGCCTAAAGAGTGGATCAAAATTTCGGTGACGGATACAATAATTATACCCATCATGACAAAGTTGAAAAAAGTATTCAATAAAACATCCCATCCGCGTACCGAATAGGTTCGCGTCAGCTTAAATGCCCAACTGGCGATTAAAAACGGCATCAGAGCGCAGATAATTCCTAATTGTACACAGGCGTCGAGCAAATAAAAACCGATGACAAACATAATGATCATGCCAAACACATATAAAATGAGGCCATTAATCCACATTTCGATATGCGGAAAGATTTCAAAATACACTTCATTCCAAGCATTACACATGAGCGACCGTCCGATGGCCGGCACGAGAGACATGTTTTGACTGAAAGCATCCGCGGCGCCGACGGTCTTTTTCAAAATGTCAGAGCTTAAATAATTGTTGCTGTCTTCGTTGAACGAGTATTTTTCCCCTTTGGCGGTAATATCAATATCCATATTGTTGATGTTGCTTAAACCGACGCCGAAGTCAACGCCTGTATCAATAATTGGTGAAACAGCCAGTTCATAGATGGCGGACGGGTATGTCAGCAGTAATATGGCAACGGCAACACAAAATCCTTGTATTAAAACAGGATTAATATAAGCGCTGATTTTTTGAGTTGCCGGAGAGGAAACAATCATCAGCGTGATATAGCAGAGAAAAAGAGCAAAACCGATTCCGAGTAATGCAATTAGCGGCACAGCCAATACATCGAAAGATTTCTGAGCAACATTTTGCACGGCGGCTAATATTGTACGCATAAGGTTACAGATTACGCAGTTTTTTAATTCGGTTTGGTATTCGCTTAAAGACGGACAATTTTTAACATCATCTTCTTCAATATCCGTATCCAGGGCACTGCAAGTTGTTTCCTCGGCTTCCGTATTACAATTACAGTCAACTTCTTCCGACAGAACGGATAGGAGATTATGGGCATTTTTACGGTTTGACATTAAACTGCTGCGATTTTCAACAACGGCAGTGAGCTTTTCCTGACATTTGCTGATGTTTTCGGTTTGGGCTAACGAGTAAGCAAAATCAAACGAACCGGGTGTACTATCTGCACACTTCCAACGTGTTCCGCTTATTTTTGATAATTTATCGCATGGGATGTGGATATTTACTCCTTTGACCGAACCAACAATCTCATCTGAAACGTCTACAATCGAGCCATCCGGTAAGTCTTGCCATGATCTGATCGTATCCAAAGCGGCTTTGGTTCTGTTTATTCGCTTGAGTAATTCCGGAAAATCCCAATCCAAATATTCGTTGTTGTCATTGATCCATTTGACATTGTCGACGAGATTGAGGCCGCTGACCAAACCATCGCCGATTTCCGCTCCTTTGACGGCATGATCGTTGAAAGGCGTAACAGCTGAGGTAAAAAGCTCTTTCCACCACTTGGAGGAAGATCGCTGTATAAAATAGCAACCGCCTTTCGGATCTCTGTATTCATGGTTAACGAAATTATTTACTTTGCTTAAAAGATTTTTTGTCGCGTTAACGGATTCTGCGGCGGCTTTAACTAAACGCTGTTTATCGGAATCAGTTAAGGCTTCAAAACATTTTTTTGAGGAATCTGCAGCCGTCTGATTGTTGTCAGAAGCGGCAGAAGTTTCGACTTGAGCCGCCGCCTCATCAGCATACACAGCAAAAGAAAACCCACAGAAAAACAGTAGGAAAAAAGAGACAAATATTAGATATCTGTGGCGATAAAATCTCATACAAAAAGTCCTTTGTTAAACTTACCTGAATGCAGTATAGCATCCTTTTTTTAAAATTTGTATGACAATATGGTTAAATATTCGTAACATTTTAAATGTCTTCGATTTCTGTTGCGGACAAATCTTCCGAAAAATCGCCTCTTACAATAAAACGATTGACATTATCTATGAGTTCGCGATTTTCTAACGGAAACAGCGTTGTATGATCAATGTCTTTTATCTTTTGAGCATATGACCTTTCACTCGGCGGGGTAATGAACGGAAAACTTTCAAAGCGTTTGAGAGCCTTTTTAACTAATTTTTGAATAGTCGACGGGCAAAAAATGATGGCGTGATCTATCTCCTGCGGAAGCTTGGCATAACTGACAGCTTTTCGAGTCGTTATATCCATCAGCATCGGCCCGAAAAAATAACGCAATATTTTTGATTTTATCATCAACTCCGCTAAATCGCTGCCTGAATTCAGCGGATTGATGTCTAAAACGCGTGCAATTCGGTAATTTCGATAGTTGTTGCTGTTGTTCAGTAGTTTTCTTGTTAAGAGACACGCTGCGCCGATATTGATAAAATATAAATTACCTTTTGTGTTGATGTTTTGCAAAAATCGAGACAATAAATGGGCATGAGCGTTTAATCCGTCACTGGTCGAAGAATAGTTGAAGGCAATGATGTTGGCTTTAATGCTCTTGAGCGAATCGGCTAAAATCTTGACTGAAGCACGGGTTCTGGCAAATCCGTGTATTAAAACAACCGTGTTGTCATAAGGCTTGTCAAGCTCATATGTCTCCATATATTTTAAAAGTGTCTCTTTACATTGTTCAAAAGTTCCCGAATCGCGCCGAATGTTATGAGAATCAAGCAATCTGTACTTTTTGTCGTTAATCGTACTGCGCTGAATTCTCCACTCCTGAAAGTTGCAGGTGTCTTCCCAAAAAAATCTCCCGCCTAGTGTAAAAAAATCAAATTTCATATCCAATCCCCTTTTGTTCCTAGAATCGGGTAAATGTGTTAAAAAAAAATTAAAACCGTGGTACTTTCTTGGAGGGAATAAAAAAGTTATCGATGCAATGCGGAGATATATGCACAGATTATTTAAAACCTAATAATATATTGTTTTTACGCAATAAAATATTATATCAATAAAGATATATCTGCCGAAGTGAAAAAAAATGAAAAAAATTTGAAAAAAATATTGACATTGAAAAAAGGTTGATATAT
>JAFVEP010000052.1 GCA_017475935.1 Alphaproteobacteria bacterium | reverse complement strand
TACTCCTGTATCGCTTTCGCTTGTAGTCAAACCAACTTGTCGTTGGTTCTTATCCTTTAACCGGAATTTAAAAAACAAAAAACCACCCGCAAGGGGTGGCTTTTCGTTTTTTTGGCTCCGACTGTCGGATTCGAACCAACGACCAATCGGTTAACAGCCGATTGCTCTACCGCTGAGCTAAGTCGGAATATATGGAGGCCGGTACCGGAATTGAACCGATATAGAAGGATTTGCAGTCCTCTGCATAAGCCATTCTGCCAACCGGCCATTTCGTTGCGGACTCAACCAAACTCAACAAAGACCATATATACCTATTTTTTCATAAACGTCAATCTTTTTTTTCGAAAAAATGAAAAAAAATTTTACTATTGTGTAAAACTGACTTTTTTTGTGGTCATCGGCGGTATATTTATTATATGTTAGGACAGCTTAAGGAGTATAAAATGAAAATTGCAATAGCATCTGATCATGGCGGTTTTGAACTGAAAGAAGCCTTAAAAAAACACTATCAATCATGGAATTTACTCGATCTTGGTACATATTCCGCTGATTCGGTCGATTATCCCGATATTGCTCGTCAGATGGTTCAAACATTACGCGCTAAGGAGGCAGATCTCGGTATTTTGATTTGCGGTACAGGCATAGGTATATCTATTGCGGCGAATCGTTATAAGGGTATTCGAGCCGCATTGCTTTATTCTCAGGATGTCGCTCGTTTGGCAAAACAACATAACAATGCAAATATTCTTGTTTTTGGCGGTCGGACAATGTCTGTTGATGAAGTGATAAAATATATTGATGTTTTTTTAACGACAACGTATGAAGGTGGAAGACATCAAAAAAGATTGGAAAAATTGGATGCTTCGGAGTAAACGAGATGGATTTTGAACAAGAACTGCATGTGCAAGATTCGGCTGTTTTTGATATCATTCAGAAAGAGCTTAACAGACAACAATTTCAGGTTGAACTGATTGCCTCCGAAAATATTGTTTCGCGTGCGGTGATGGAAGCACAAGGATCAATCTTAACCAATAAATATGCGGAAGGTTATCCGGCACATCGATATTATGGTGGTTGTGAATTTATAGATGAAATCGAAACATTGGCTCAAGATCGCGCCAAAAAACTTTTTCATGCCCGCTATGTAAATGTTCAGCCGCATTCTGGATCACAGGCAAATATGGCTGTTTATATGGCTCTGTTGAATCCGGGAGATGTTTTAATGGGTATGGGACTTGATGCCGGCGGTCATTTGACGCACGGTTCGAAAGTTTCGCTATCCGGCAAAATGTTTCAGGCTATTCAATATGGTGTTGATCGTCTGTCCGGTACCATTGATTATGACGAAGTTGAAAATATGGCTTTTCAGCATAAACCGAAACTGATTATCGCCGGCGGATCCGCCTATCCGCGGCGTATTGATTTTGCTCGATTTCGTCAAATAGCCGATCAAGTCGGTGCTTATTTAATGGTGGATATGGCGCATTTTGCCGGTTTGGTTGCCGGTGGTTGTCATCCGAATCCGCTGGAGTATGCAGACGTTGTGACCACAACAACGCATAAAACATTGCGTGGACCGCGCGGCGGTATGATTCTGACAAACCGTGAAGATATCTATAAAAAAATTAATTCGGCGGTCTTTCCAGGGACGCAAGGCGGACCTTTGGAACATGTGATTGCGGCAAAGGCAGTTTGTTTTGCCGAAGCCTTGTCACCGCATTTTGCCGAATACGCGTCACAGATCATTCGCAACGCAAAAGCTTTGGGACGAGTGATTGAAAACAGAGGACTTGATTTGGTCGCCGGCGGAACGGATACCCATTTATTGTTGGTTGATTTGCGTCGGAAAAATTTGACAGGCGATGTTGTCACATCGGCTTTGGAAAAAGCACACATTACCTGTAATAAAAATGCGATACCTTATGATCCGCAACCTCCGAAAATTACCTCAGGAATAAGAATAGGTACACCGGCGGGAACAACACGCGGATTTAAGGAAAAAGAATTTGAGTATATAGGACACTGCATTTGTGATGTGGTTGATTCTTTAGCTCAAGGCAATACCGATGAGGTTATTGCGCTGACAACGGAGAAAATCGTGTCATTATGTCATGATTTTCCGATTTATGACTAGAAAGGAAATATAAAAATGATCAAAAACTTTTTTAATGAATTTAAAACGTTTGCCATGCGTGGCAACGTTATGGACATGGCTGTCGGTATTATTATCGGTGCCGCATTCGGTAAAATTGTTACCTCGTTGGTAGAAGATGTTATTATGCCGCCGATAGGATGGGCTTTGGGAAAAGTTGACTTTTCCGATTTGGCCGTTACGTTGACCGAGGGCGTGACCATTAAATACGGCGCCTTCATTAATACAGTGATCAGTTTCATTATTGTTGCTTTTGCCGTTTTTATTCTGATTAAAGCTGTGAATACCCTTCAGGCTAAAATGGCAAAAGAAGAAGCTGCTGCGGCACCGACGACCAAAAAATGTCCGTATTGCTGCACGGAAATTCCGTTGGAAGCTACCAGATGTCCGCATTGCACATCTGAATTGAAAGATTAATATTTTAAGCAATAACGTAAAAAAAAGACCGTATTTCTGTGCAGATGCGGTCTTTTTTCTGCCGCGGGTTATAAGAAAGGAAACACATGTTATTTATTTTGCTGTACACGCTTATTTCTTGTTTATGTATTGCCGTCAGCGCACAAGCATTTTGGTTTGACGGTGAGCTGGCCGTATGGGGCAATTTGATTATGTGTATCATTCTTATATATGCGTGGTTTTCGCCGATATTTATTTGGTTGTTACAGCCTAAAAATTTAATATCCGTAAGATTATATACATTCTTTGCGCAAAGCGGTTATTTTTTATACGGTACGGCATTTTTGCTGACCATATGCGTGGTGTTGTACGATATACTTTGGAGCGGCGGATATTTACTCGGTAATCAACAGATTCGTCATCTGTTAAATCCCGAAAATATGCGTGGAGTGAAATATCTGATTTTGGCTGTTGTTCTTGTTTCAAGCTTATATTCCGTTTATGCGGCACTCAAACAGCCTCGTGTACGGCGCTACGAATATCACAGCTCAGCCATACGTCGGCCGTTGACGATGTTGGTGGTTTCTGACATGCACATAACCAAAATGACAAGTTTAAAAAAAATCGATCAATGGATCAGCCTGTTTAACGATTTAAATCCCGATGTTGTTGTGATGCCGGGCGATATCGCCGATGATTGTGTAGATCATATCAGAGAAAAAATCCGCCGTTTGAAAAAAATAAAAGCGCCTTTAGGTGTCTTCTTTGCATTAGGAAATCACGAAATGTATTTTGATCCTTTTGCATGGGAGGCCGAATTTGCTTCGCTTGGCTGGCAAATATTGCATAATAGCGGCGTCAAAATCAATGATACCGGCATTTTTATCGGCGGTGTACCGAATATCGGAAGAGACCCTGATCAGATTAAAAGAATATTCAATCAGGCAGAAAACGGATGTTTCCGCATTCTTCTGTCGCATGAGCCGATGAGCGCAGCACATTTAACTGAAAATGACGTTGATTTACAAATATCCGGCCATACGCACGGCGGACAAATCTTTCCCTTCCATTTTTTAGTCAAACTCGGTAACAAAGGTATGCTGGCCGGCAAATATGAGCGACATCATACGCAAATTCTTGTGTCACGCGGTGTCGGATATTGGGGACCGCCGATGAGATTGTTTGCGCCCGCCGAAGTGCTTTTAATCAATTTCCGACCGAAGTAGAGCGTTGTTAACGTTATGTTAGAGTTTGTTATATACAATAAAAAAAACATTTACAAGGAGCTGCATATGAGAGGTAAATTAGCGTTAGCATGTTGTGTCGTATCTCTGTTGGTCGGTTGCGGAAAAAACGATGAAGCAGATAAGTCTGTACCGGTGAAAGAAGAAGTTGTTTCCAATACCGTTTCGGAAAACGTGATCAAACCGGCGTTTTCAAAAGATTTGTTAAAAACTATTGCTAAGGATCAAAAAAAATTCACAACGGAATTTAATAAGTTCGATGATGCCCAGAAATATTATTTTTGTGCGGCATTTACGATGGGAGCTATGTCTGTGGCTAAGCCGGTGACAGCCTCTGCGATGGTGAATTATTTTTTGGGCCTAGGTGTTATGAAATATAATCGCGGTATTGATGACGATACCTATCGGGCATTTGATTTCGGCAAAAATATTTTTTACTTTGAAACGGCCGTAAATACGATTCTTCATGATCATATATGTGAAAATATTATCGGTGATGCCGGTCAATTTGCCAAAAGGAAAAAATACACCACCAAAGAATTGAATGCCAGAGGCAAAAAAGAAGTGCGTAAAATCGTTGATTATATCAGTCAAAAAAAATAATTATCCGATCAAAACAGGATGTGGCTGATTAATCCGCCGAGAAGGGCAAATGTTAAGAGTAATAAAACAATAAGTATGTTTTGTTTGCCAGGGCGATTTACTTTGCATAAAACCAATAAACCGGCACCGGAGTTGGCCAAACTGCCTGTAATCAAGGCATTAATGCTGATACAATCTTCTAAATAAAGCTGAGTTAAAATAACCGAAGAAGAACAATTCGGAAATAAGCCGAACAGCCCGCAGACTAATTCTTCCCATACGGGATAAGCAACGTATGTCATGATATTTTCCGGAGCGATATAAAAAAAGAGGATATTCAACAACAAAGTAATCACAAAAATGAAAGCAGTGATTTTTAGAGAATGATAGAGTGCTGATCTCAAGATGCTATGATCGCAGTGACAATGTTCATGAGCGCATAAATTTACAATAGTATGCTGATTTTCTTGATTTTTGCCGGTGAATGCATCAATGGCATAGCCGAACAATATACCGCAGAACATTTTATATCCGACCAACATAAGCAAAAGAGCTTTCGGGGCATTGTTTGAAATCAAGATAGGCAGAGTTTCATCGGATGTCGCCAGAAAAATAGACATCAGTGTTCCCAAACTGATCAAACGTACAGCATATAAATTAGCCGCCATTAAAGAAAAACCGCACTGCGGTATAACCGCGCAACAACCACCTATGAACGGTCCGTGTTGCTTTGTTTTTCGTATAATCCGGTAAAGTTTATCGGACGTATGATGCTCCACATATTCTATGAACAGATAGGTTAAAAACAGAAACGGAAACAGCTTTGCATTATCTATCAATGTTTCCCATAAAATTTCCATCATTTCGATTTCTCCGACACCTCTTTCAAATAGATGCGTATCATATAATCTTTGCACAAAAAGTCAAGATTGAAGAAACAAAATAAACTTTTGGCATTAAGATACTCTTTGCGGGTAAAATATAATGGTGGATTATGTTAAATAAGCTTGATTTTTATGAATTGTATGCTATAAGGGCGTTACGATTATTTCGTGGAAAAGTTTATCGTGCAACGGCAATGGTTGCTGTTGGTTAATTCAATTAATTTGAGGATACTATATATGTCAGATGTAAAAATGAAAATGATGGATGCAAATGAAGCCTGTGCTTCCGTTGCACATCGTATGAATGAAGTGTGCGTGATTTATCCGATCACTCCGTCTTCTCCGATGGGAGAATGGGCAGATGCATGGTCGGCTGCACAGCAGAAGAACATTTGGGGCGTTTCTCCGGTTATTCAGGAAATGCAATCCGAGGCCGGTGCTGCCGGCGCTTGTCACGGATCACTGCAAGCCGGTGCTTTAACCACGACCTTTACAGCATCTCAGGGGCTGCTGTTAATGATCCCGAATATGTATAAAATCGCCGGTGAATTAATGCCGTTTGTTATGCATGTTGCGGCTCGTTCTCTGGCTTATCACGCGCTGTCAATATATGGCGATCATTCGGATGTGATGGGGTGCCGTCAAACCGGTTTTGCAATGCTTTGCTCTAACTCTGTTCAAGAAGCAGGGGATATGGCCGCAATTGCTCAAACGTCAACTTTGCGTTCACGCGTTCCGTTTTTACATTTTTTCGATGGTTTCAGAACTTCGCATGAAATTAAAAAAATCAAATTGTTATCTGATGATGACTTAAGAGGCATGTTGGAAAACGTTAACTATAAATTCAATGCCGAACATGCATTAAAGCCTGAAGCACCGGTTATTCGCGGTACGGCACAAAATCCTGACGTATTTTTCCAAGGACGCGAAGCGGCTAATCCTTTTTATGAAAAAGTAGAAGGCATTGTTCAGGAAGAAATGGATAAATTTGCCAAGATTACCGGACGTCAGTACCATGTCGTTGATTATGTCGGTGCAAAAGATGCCGAAAATGTTGTTGTTGTCATGGGTTCAGGTGCTGAAACGGTTGAAGAAACCATTGAATACTTAAATGCTCAAGGGGCAAAACTCGGCGTGCTGAAAGTTCATTTATATCGTCCGTTCCCTTCAGAAGCATTTTTAAAAGCTCTTCCGCAATCCGTTAAGGTCGTTTCGGTTTTAGACCGCACAAAAGAATCCGGCTCACTTGGCGAACCGCTTTATTTGGATGTTGTGACGACTTTATCACAAGCATTTTCCAACGGCAAGCTGGCCTCGTTGCCGAAAATCTACGGCGGCCGTTATGGTTTGTCTTCGAAAGAGTTTACACCGGCAATGGCTAAAGCTGTGTTTGATAATGCCAATGCTTCGTCACCGATCAACGGATTCACAGTCGGTATTGAAGATGATGTCACACATAAATCTTTGGCCTATGATCACAAATTTGATATCGAGTCTGATGATGTCGTACGGGCTGTTTTCTTCGGCTTGGGTGCGGATGGTACGGTTGGTGCCAATAAAAACTCCATTAAAATTATTGCCGAAGATGCCGGTAAATACGGTCAGGGCTATTTTGTGTATGACTCTCGTAAATCCGGTTCAATGACAACCTCTCACTTGCGTTTTTCAGATAATCCGATCCGTTCGGCGTATTTGATCAGTTCGGCTGATTTTGTCGCTTGCCATCAATTCCAATTTATGAAAAAGGTTGATATTCTGCATATGGCGAAAGAGGGAGCAACATTTTTACTTAACGCTCCTTACAAAGCTGATGAAGTATGGGATCATTTGCCGATTGAAGTGCAAGAACAAATTATTGCCAAGCACTTAAAATTCTACACGATTAATGCTGTCGAAGTTGCTCGTGCCACAGGTATGGGACAAAGAATTAATACGGTAATGCAGACATGCTTCTTTGCTATTTCAAATATTTTGCCGAAAGAAGAAGCGATTGCTCAGATTAAAGCGGCAATTCGCAAGACATACAGCAAAAAAGGCGAGGCCGTTGTGCAGAAAAACTTTGCCGCTGTTGATGCTTCTTTGGAACATTTGTTTGAAGTTAAGTATCCGGATCATGTAACCTCAACATTTCATCGTTTGGCGGCGGTTCCGGCCAACGCTCCGGAATTTGTTCAAGGCTTAACGGCGAAACTTATTGCTGATAAGGGTGACAGTGTTAAAACCTCAGAATTGCAAGCCGTTGTTGACGGTACATGGCCGACAGCTACAACGCAATACGAAAAACGCTGTATCGCCACCGAAATTCCGGTATGGGATCCGAATACCTGTATTCAGTGCGGTAAATGCTCAATCGCTTGTCCGCATGGTGTGATTCGTATGAAGGTTGCTTCTGATGAACAGTTGGCTGGTGCGCCGGAAACACTGAAACGTGCAGATTATAAAGGTAAAGAATTTGCCGGTCAGAAATTTATGTTGCAAATTTCTCCGGAAGATTGTACCGGATGCGGTGTATGTGTGACGGCTTGTCCGGCTAAAAATAAAGAAAATCCGGATCTTCATGCGATTAATATGGATCACATTGAAAATCATTTGGAAGTTGAAAAAGCAAATTGGCAGTTTTTTGAAACATTGCCATATGTTAAACGCACCGATGTGGTGAAAAATTTACCGAAGACAACGCAGCTGATTCAGCCGTTGTTTGAATTCTCCGGTGCATGTGCCGGTTGCGGTGAAACACCATATATTAAGCTTTTGACACAGTTGTTCGGTGATCGCATGGTCATTGCCAATGCAACCGGTTGTACCTCGATTTATTCAGGTAACTTACCGACAACACCATATTGTAAAGACGAAAAAGGTCATGGTCCGGCGTGGGCAAACTCACTCTTTGAGGATAACGCCGAATTCGGCTTAGGCATGCGTATTTCTATTGACCATGAAACGGTCATGGCACGTACTTTGCTGGAAAATCTGCGCCCGCAGCTCGGCGAGTTGGTTGATACCATTTTGCAAAATCCGCAGTCAAACGATGTTGAAATTGATGCACAGCGTGATCATGTGGCTGCATTGCGTGCTAAATTGGCCGGCATCAACAGCGAAGAAGCTCGTCATTTGAATGAAATTGCCGATTATTTGATTAAAAAGTCGGTATGGATCATCGGCGGTGACGGCTGGGCATATGATATCGGTTTCGGCGGTGTTGATCATGCCATTGCTTCCGGTCGTAATGTCAATATTTTGGTTGTGGATACCGGCGTTTATTCAAACACCGGCGGACAGCAGTCTAAAGCTACCCCGATGGGAGCTTCGGCAAAATTTGCCACAGCCGGAAAAGAGCTGCCGAAGAAGGATTTGGGTATGATTGCGATGTCTTACGGCAATGTTTATGTAGCACAAGTAGCTATGGGAGCCAATGATATGCAGGTTATTAAAGCTATGAATGAAGCGGAAGCTTATGAAGGTCCGTCTATTATCATTGCTTATTGTCCTTGTATCAATCAGGGCTTGAATATGGCTGATGGTTTATCGCATCAGAAAAATGCGGTTGAAACCGGAAGCTGGCCTTTGTATCGCTACAATCCGGAAAACATGAAAGAAGGCAAAGCGCCGTTGACATTGGATTCGAAAGCTCCGACGAAACCTTTGGCTGACTTTATGGCCAGCGAAACACGTTTCCAGGTTGTGAACAAATCTAATCCTGATCGCTATAATATGCTGCTCAATAAGGCTCAGGAAAACGTTAATGAAAAACGTTCGCTGTTAGAGCATTTGGCAGAGTATAAGTAATCAGCTTAACGCCTTTATCTTACAAAAAATCCCTGAAAATTCAGGGATTTTTTTGTAAGATAAACCGGATTTTGTCTTATGATGAACTGTATGATTTCTATTCATATCTCAAAGCGTTGATCGGATTAAGCAAAGAGGCTTTATAGGCCGGAAAAAATCCGAACAGAAGACCGACAATGCCGGAAAAACTAAACGGAAGAATAACATAAAAAGTCGATAAAGATGCAGTTATGGAGGTAAACAACGGCAAAATATAAACACCGGTAATGCCGATAAATACGCCGATTAACCCTCCGATCAGCGATAAAATCAGTGCTTCCGTTAAAAATTGCCATCGGATATCCCATCTCTTGGCCCCGATAGCCATGCGAATACCGATTTCCCGCGTGCGTTCGGTGACTGATACCAACATAATGTTCATAATACCGATGCCGCCGACCAATAATGAAATTGATGCAATTGAACCGAGCAAAATGGTCATAATTTGTGTTGAACTTTGCATCATTTCCATAAACTGAGTTAAATTCATGATAGTGAAGTCGTCATCTTTGTTCAAACCTAAGTTATGTCGTTGGCGCAAAAGGGCGGATATTTCCTCTTGTGAAGTATAGGTATCTTCCGCACGGTAAGCCTGCAACATCAGCATATTGACCATATCCGGAAATTGCGTACCCGAAACTTTTTTCTGCACGGTACTTAAAGGGAGGTAGACCATATCATCCTGATCTTGTCCGGGACCGCTTTGCCCGCGTGCCGTTAATGTTCCGATCACTGTAAATGGAATACCTTTCACACGGATGGTTTTGTTCAGCGGATCAATATCGCCGAACAGTTCTTTGGCGACGGTTTGCCCGAGAATGGCTACTTTGTTGGCATTTTTCAAATCATTTTCCGAAAAGAAACGTCCGTAAGCCAGATCCCATTCCTTAATTTGAAAATAACGATTGTCGGTACCGATGATGTTGGTTGCCCAGTTGGTGTGGCCATAAACGAGCTGTCCGCTGTCATTTACAACCGGTACAGCCATATAAATTGCTTCAATTTTTTCTTCAATAGCATCGGCATCACTGTTTTTCAGAGTGGGTTGCGAACCATGTCCCATGCGTGCACCGCCGGATGTGGAAGATCCGGAACGTATCATGATCAGATTGGTTCCCATACTGCGCATTTCATTTTGCAGGGATATTTGCGCGCCGTTGCCGATAGCCAGCATGATGATGACGGCCGCCACGCCGATAATAAT